>CAZWSD010000431.1:0-3243 GCA_964636535.1 uncultured Acidobacterium sp.
AACGACGAAATCGTAAAAATAATCACGCACGTGATCAAAAATCGCTTCCGCCCAAACCGCAGCGCAAACCAGTTGCTCGCCGGCAGAATCACCGCATTCGACACCAGGTAGCTCGTCAGCACCCACGTGGCTTCATCCGTCGTCGCCGAAAGCGATCCCGCGATATACGGCAGCGCCACCGACGCAATCGACGTGTCCAACACCTCCATGAATGTCGCCAGCATCACGGAAGCGGCGATCAGCCATGGATTTACACCACCTGTATCTGGTACCTGCGCCTCAATCTCAGCCATTCTGATTTCTGTCTTTTTCTCTATCTAGGTCTTCATTCAGGCGCTTTCGCCAGAAACTCTTCCCATTCCGGCGACTACGTTGGAGAAAACCGCGCTTTGAATATCACTACCGGTTCCATCATTCGCGCGGCTAAAAAAAACGCTCCGGGGCGACGCCTTCGCACCCGGGCACTCCCATTGGATACCGTTCCCCGCGCTTCGGATGCAGCCTTTGTCTCACTTTCCCACCCCTTCCCGCCCTCCCATTCATCGCGCTCTCCCCAGGGACCTTTTTGCCAACGATTCATACTTCGCTCCGTGGCGCCCACTTCCCGCTTGAGATATCCTGTTGCGCGAAGTCGATCACTCCTCCACAACCACTCTCTAGGCTCCTCGAGGACACCCACGCATGGCCATCGCACGACAAGTCATCACCTCCATTCTCCCAGACGGCACAGACATGCTCGGCACCAAGCACATCGCCGTCAAAATCGCCGACGAAAGCATCGTCTCCGGCTCCCTGCTCACCGTCGAAAGCAACCACTTCTGCGTCCTCAAGTCCCGCGGAGCCGTCCTCCAGGTCTACGAGACCGGACAGTACGCCATCACCACACCCGACAAGCCCATCCTCGGATCCATCGCCCAGGGCTTCTTCGGCGGAAGCTCCCCTTGGGTCTACGAGGTCATCTACGTCAACCGCTCCAAGCTCCTCATCCGCAGCGAGGGCATCGCCACCAGCGAGGAAATGGCCGAAATGGCCTACCAGGTCGACTACTACATCCACATCGACAGCAAGGACGCCGCACTCGACCTCATCACCCACCTCCCCTTCAACGGCCACTTCATCGACACAAAAGAAGTCGCCGACTACGCCGGGCCCGCCATCGAACAGTCCATCAACCAGATCGTCCAGGTCACCAAGATGGAGGACATCAACGAGCACATCAATGAGGTCCGCGAACTGGTCAAAAACCACCTCACCGAATTCCTCCGCACCTACGGAATCACCCTCAACGACCTCAAAATCCTCATCATGCCCAAGGACGAGCGCATGCGCGAGCTCATCTCGCTCCAGGCCATCGGCCTCTCGCCCATCGAGTCCGTCCGCTACTACCTCGCCCTGCGCATGGCTGACCGCGGACTCATCTCCGCGCCCAATGCCGCCGCCGGCCTGCCCTTCTTCATCGGCGGCCAGCCCACCGGATTCTATGACATCACCAAAGACGCCGGCACCAGCAACACTCCCCTTCCGCCCGAGGTCAAGTAAATGCCAGGCTTCGATTTCTACGACGCAGGCCCCATCCGTAAAGTCGCCACCAACCTCTTTTACGGATGGGGCTACAACTTCTATCGCGTCGAAAACCAGCTCCGCGCCGACGACCAGCTCATCCGAGCCAAGGCCTCCTCGCTCCTCGGCCTCGCCACGTCCTATGTCGAAACCGCCCAGTCTGACTTCCGACGCCAATTCCTGCCCCCGCCCAGCCGGCAGCACCCATTTCCCGATGCCAACGCTGTTGCCTCGGCCCAGAACCTCGAACGCCTTGCCCGCTCCATCGCCTCACTCGAACTCGCCATCCAGCAGCAACCCGTTCCGGAAAATGACCGCATGACCCAGCGCTTCCGCAAGGAAGCTCCCACCCTCCAGCAACTCATCGCACAGGACGAGCTCCTCGTCGGCCGCTCGGAAATCCTGCGCTCCATGCTCGAAAATCAGACCCCCGCCGCCATCCTCGACAATCTCTCCTCCATTGAGTCCGGCGTCGAAGCCATCCGCGCCAATCTCCAGCAGCGCGCAGCCATCCTCATGCAACCCGCCTGACGCGCCCACCGCCGCCGGACCGCCCCAGTCAAGTTCAGACCGTCCATTCCCCGCACCGTCTGAACTCCCTCACCCCGCCATTCAGCTCGCAATCGCCTTCTGCTGCTTGCACCACGCTTTCGCTTCGGCCCCATTCATCCGCTCGCCCGCCACCTGCCGCGTCGCAATTTTCACCCGATTCAAGAAATTGGTCCCGGCCATGGAAAGCACCAGTATCGCCAGCGCCTGTTCCTCATAGTGCTCCGCGGCCTCGTCCGCGCCCTCCAATTCGCCTTTCAAGACGGCAAAATCGCGAACATCGAGGCTGGCGCAGACCCGGATCGTCGGCGCACCCTGGACCTGACCCTTGCCAGCCTCGCATGGATCCTCTCTAACCGCTCCCCACCCGGGCCTCCGCGCCATCCTGCGCCTCCGGCAGCTTCGCCATACGCCTGCCCCGAATCGTCCCCACCGTCATCCCCGCCCCGCTCAGCAACAGAATTGCAAACGCCAGGTCTACCAGAAAACTCCACGCCGAACCGCGCACATGCACCACCCGCAACGCCAGCACCACCGTAATCAGCCCCCGCGGATGCATCCAGAACGCCAGCTCCCGCTCCGTCCGCCGTGAATCCCGCCACAACAGACGACTCGCCAATATCGATAGCCCCCGCGCCGCCAGAATCGCACTGAAAATCACTACAATCGGCAGCCACTCCGTCACAAACCCCTCAAACCGGATATCCATCCCCACCAGCACAAAGAAGAACGTCCGCACCAGAAAACTCAGCTCCGAGTGAAACGCCAGCAGACCCGCCTGCTCATCTCCCGTCTGCTCCTGCCCCGTCAAAATCCCAAGGTCCGTATGCAGATACTTCTGCGCCTGCGGCAAATTCGAAAGCACCAGCCCAAAAATCAGCACCGCCAGCAGATCCCCTCCGCGCGCCAGCTCCGTCACCGCAAACAACACCAGCACCGCGCCCAATGTCAGCACCTGCCAAAAACGCCGGTCCGAAAGCTTCGGCAGCAGAAACGCCCATCCCACCCCCACCACGACCCCCAGCGCCACGCTGATCGAAAGTCGCGTCGCAAAGCTCCGCACAAGCATCCCCACAGGTACCACTCCGGCCGGCGCATTCAACAACGCCGTCACCGTCAAAACCGAAAGAATAT
>CAZWSD010000432.1:0-3232 GCA_964636535.1 uncultured Acidobacterium sp.
GCAATTGGCGCAAATGGTTGTCTGGGAGCCGGTCGACCCGCATGCTGCCTGGACAGAAGAAGGGCTGGAGGCGTGGCAGATCTGGCTGACTGCGTCCAGCGGCAAGCTAGCGGCGCGTCTGTCGGAAGAATTCCCAGAAGCTTCTCAGGGCCCCTGTGGCATTCTGTTGCGCGAAACCACGGCGGTCGAGGGAGTGCATCTGGCCTCCGGACCCGAGACGGCCGCCTCCGGCGCCGCCGTCCAGGAATGGCTGCTGCGGGCGGGGGAGGGGGAAATTGCGCTTTCCGTCAGTTTGCAGGTGAAATTTCCCGGCGAAGAGTTTCCGGTTTCCGAGGCGGATGCATCCCCGGCGGCGAGCGCCCCAGCGGGGCAAGAAAGCGAAGAGGAGATGGAAGACCCTGCCCAGGAAATCGAGGCCGACATTTCGTTGCCGGCGGTCGCGCCGAATCCTCCCGCAGACGGCCCGGTCTTCCAGCCTGCGCAGGAGGAAAAAAACGAGTTGCAGGATGGGGAGCGGCAGCCGGCCCCGCAGCAGACCGAGGACCCTCGCGCGCCGGAGTCGAACCCTCCGTCTTCAAAGCCCGGCAATGGGCAGCGGCTCGACCTGCTGCTCGATATCGAACTGGAGGCGACGCTTCGTTTCGGCGCACTGGAGTTGCCGCTGCGAGAGGTGCTGGAGCTGGGTCCCGGCGATGTTTTGCCGCTGGACCGGCACGTGCGGGAGCCGGTCGATCTGGTGGTCGGCGACCGTATTGTCGCCCGCGGCGAAGTGGTCCTGGTCGAAGGAAATTTTGCCCTGCACGTTACCGAGGTGGCGGAGCCGCGCCGCCGGTTGGAGACCATTCGATGCTTGTTCTAGACATTTTTACAGCCGGGACACGCTGCGGAGCGGTCCACGCAACCGGACGCCTGGAAACAGCGTTCCCGGCAACGGAAATCGAAGACGACGAAGGCGGAGGTAAATGACGATGTGGATGGAGCAGCTACAGACAGGCAGAAAGGCGGCGCTTATGGAGCTTACCCCGACTTGGGCGGAAGCTGCCCGGAGTCCCGATGCGTGGCCATTGCCCTGGGGCAGGACAGCCCAGCACCCCTCACTTTTAAATACCTGCATGAATGCCTCCTGCAAAACCGGCTGGCTGCGGTTGTGGAGACGGCGGAATGTTCCTCGCTTTGAGGGGCAATGGGCATGCAGCCAGGAATGCATGCGCGTGCTGATCGAGCAGGCGGTGGAACGGGAGCTGGGCGACGGAACGCCGCTGGAACCTAAAAAACACAAACACCGCATTCCGCTCGGGCTGTTGATGTTGTCTCAGGGATGGATCACCCAGGAACAATTGCGCAAGGCGCTCGAAGCGCAGCGCGAGGCTGGGGGGAAGGCGCGCATCGGCGCGTGGCTCATGCGGCAGGCGGGCCTTTCCGAGGAGCAGGTCACTCGCGCGCTCAGCATGCAATGGGGGTGCCCGGTGCTGTCTCTTACCGGTCATCAGCCGGAGACGGTCTCGACGCTGATTCCGCGAATCCTGTTGGACACCTATGGAATGGTGCCGCTGCGCAATGGCTCCAGCCGGTTGGCGTACCTTGCCTTTGAAGACCGGATGGATTCCACGGTGGCCCTCGCGGTGGAACGGATGAGCGGAATCCATATCGAGTCGGGCGTGGTAACGGCATCGCAATTTATGCGTGTGCATGAGCGGATGATGGGGGCCGCCTTTCCAAAAACGCAACTGATGGAAGTGAAATCGTCGAGCATGGTGGCAAAAGAAATAGCTGCGGTGATCGAGCGGATCCGCCCGCACCAGACAAAGCTGGTGCGGATGCACCGGTACTTCTGGTTGCGCCTGTGGCGCACTCCCGCGCCTGCCTTGTCCGTGTCTGGATCGCAGGCGGGCCCCCGCGGCCTTGTGCCCAGGATCCACCAGGTGGAAGATGTCCTCATTCGCTTGCAGCCCGAAGACTAAATGCGGTGGGTCCCATGCCCGGGCCTCCATGCGGGCGGCATCGCAGCCGGCGTGCGAGCGGGACCGACCGCAACGGCTGGGAGAGGACACTGCAAGGAGCGTTTTCATCTGGCCCGGGCGATGCGGGCCGCCGAGATGAGCCTTTTCTAATCTCTCAACCGCCCACTCCGGCACGCACAGTGCATATAGACCCAGCATTGGAGAAATCAGGCAAACGTGGACAGCGGATATTATGCGGCATTTACCGGATTGTTGGCGCGCCAGCAGGCGATGGACGCCGTTGCCAACAATCTTGCCAATACGAACACCACCGGCTTTCGCGCCGAGCGAGAGTTTTTCAGCGATGCGCTGACCGGCCCGAACGCCTTCGGCTCGCAATTGAACGCGGCGGTGAACGACTATGGCGTTTTGGGCGGCAACCAGATCGACCTTTCGCAGGGGCAGATGGTGAGCACCGGAAATCCTCTGGATCTCGCTCTTGAAGGGCAGGGCTTTTTTGCTGTCGAGGACCAGCAGGGCAACATCCAATACACGCGCGATGGATCGTTCACCCGTTCCACCAAAGGCGTGCTGACGACCCGTCAAGGCGAGCCGGTCCTGGATGTAAAGGGAAAGCCCATCACCATTCCGACGGGCGCCGTGACGATTGCGGGCGATGGCACGGTTTCGGTGAATGGGGGCGTGGCGGGGAAGGTTGGCGTGTTTACCTTTGCGGCCGGAACGCCGCTGGTCCCGGAAGGCGTCAGTCGCTATCAGGCGCCGCCGAAGTCGGCGAAGCTAACAACGGCGGCCGTGGTGCATCAGGGAAAATTGGAAAGTTCCAACCAGAATGTCGTCGAGGGAACGCTGCAGTTGATTCTGGTGCAGCGGCAGGCGGAAATGATGATGAAGGCCCTGTCGGTTTTCAGTAACGAGCTGGACCTACAGGCGAGCCAGGATCTGCCGCGGGCGTGATTCGACCAAGTTCCGTGGCGACCGGTTGCATGTTCCGCGAAACGCAGTAACGGAGGAACGAAGCCGGGCAAATAAGGAGAAGCAGTCATGATTCGCGCTTTATACACAGCCGCCAGCGGGATGAGCGCCGAGCAGCTCAATCTCGATACGATCGCCAACAATCTGTCCAACTCCGGCACCGTCGGATTTCGCAGCAAGCGGCTTCAGTTTCAGGACATGATCTATCAAAACCTGATTACTCCAGGAGCGGCGCAAAGCGCGCAGACAGTCTCCGCCGGCCTGCAGGTAGGTCTGGGAACGCGCTCGACCGAGAGCGA
>CAZWSD010000433.1:0-3214 GCA_964636535.1 uncultured Acidobacterium sp.
AATCGGCTGGCCAATATAGGCGTCGAGATTGCGCACCGGGCGAACTTCAAGCTGCGAGCCCGGCAGGAATGCCTTGATGCCAATGTCCACCGTCAAGCCGCCCTTGACCCGACCGGCGACGATACCCTGAATAGGAGTCTTGCTGTTGTGCGCGGCCTCGATGGTGTCCCAAACCCGCATGCGCAGAGCCTTTTCATAGCTCAGCAGATAGCCGCCTTCGGCCTCCTCGCGCTCAATCACAACCTCGACGCTGTCCCCCGGGTTCAGCTTCGGCTGCTGGTTGTGGTCCAGCACCTGCTCCAGCGGAATCAGTCCTTCCGACTTCATCCCGATATCAACGACGACGTGCTTGTCCGTCAGCTTGATGACGGTGCCGGTCACGACCTGGGAGTCGTCGAACGATTGAGCCGCCGCTTCCGCCGCCTGCTCGTTCTCAAAGGACTCCAGCACGGCGCCAAAGTCCATGCTGTTGAGGTCGATCTCATCTGCGGAAGGTGTAGGGGGTTCCTGGGCTGCGGCTTCGGCGTGCGCCTGGGCTTCAGCCGGTCGCACTTCGGCAGCTTCCGGGTTAGGGGTGGTTTCGAGGGACGAAGCTTCCTGCTCCGCCGCGGTTTCCAGCGTTGGGGTTTCCAGTTCGGTGTTCAGAGGTTTGCTCTCGGTTTGATCAGGATTGAGGACGTTTGACATGACGGTCAGTCTGGGGACATTTCCGGCGGCTTCCCACCTCCGCCTCTGCCTGCCGTGACAGGCAGCTCTCCCTCCGCAATCTGCACGCGAATGCAGTTTTGTAGGGAATTGGAGACCGCGCTCTGAGCACGCCCGCCGCAGCGCGCGGATTCCGAGCAAGTCTGAGCTGAAATCTCAGCCAGACTTCTCGCGAACTCGGCGTATCGGGAGCCAGAGAGCGAATCGTAGACTTGCGCAAACATCCCGAAAGCACCAGTCCACTTCCTAACTATAGGACTGTTTTCCAGCCGCCGTCAAACCGCGGGAAGCAGTGAAATCGCTGCAAATGCAGCATTTTTATCCGGTTGCAACAATGCCGGGAATCCTGCCTCGAAGCCGTGGTCGGGAAGGCGAAAAGAATCCTGAAAATCTGAATTGCCGGCAGTGTCGGGTCGCACCTGCCGCTGCGCTGCGCCCAGCGTATCGTATTGGTTATGAACGTGCGGCGCGTCATGATCAGGAAACTCGTGCTCCGCCGGCTGCCGGGGAGGAGGAGCGGGACGGAGGCAGGCAGCAGCGGTGCGGAGCACCTCCAGTTGGCCCCCCAACCCACCGGCATGGTCGTACCGGCGGCCATTTGCAGGCGACAGCCACCTTCCCGGAAGCGCAACCATGCCTGAGTTGGAGGCCATTCTGGAGTTAGCCGACCTGGCTCACCGGCAAGCCGATGAGCTCTGCCTGGTTTCGGTAGTCGGCGTCGAGGGCTCGTCCTACCGCAAGCCTGGCGCGCGCATGCTGCTCACCCGCGGTGGCCGCCGCGCCGGAACCATCAGCGGCGGATGCCTTGAAAGCGAGGTGAGCAAGAAGGCCTGGTGGCTGACCGAAAAAGGGCCGGCAATCCAGCGGTATTCAAGCTCTTTCGACGAAGACTCCGGTGTCCTCATTGGGCTCGGCTGCGGAGGCACGGTAATTCTACTGCTTGAGCGCGGTCCGGCAGTTGACGCCGTTCTTGATGCGCTCCGCCTGGCGGTGAACCAGCGCGAGTCCGCGGTGGTTGTTGCCGAACTGGAGGAATCCTCACCCGGCACCCGCCTGGTGATGAACGCCGCGGGAGAAGTCCTCTACTACCCACAGGATTGGAGCGAGCCCGACCGCGCAGCTTTGGAGCAGATTGCCCGCGACACCATGGCCGGCGCACCCCGTACCCACTTCCTGACCCGCCACGGAGAGCCGGACACGCCTCTTTTTTGTGAACGCATCGCGCCGCCGCCAGCGCTCTGGATCTTTGGCGCTGGCGACGATGTAAAGCCACTGGTGGAGTTTGCCCGCGAGCTTGGGTGGCACGTGACGGTGGCCGACGGACGCTCGCACCTGGCCCGGCCCGAGCGCTTTCCTCACGCGCGCCAAGTCGTGGCCCTCAGCGAGGAAAATTCCGCGTCCTTGATGCGGGAAATCGGTCCCGACGAGGCCGTGGTCCTGATGACCCACAGCTATGAGCAGGACCGCGCTTTGCTGGCGCACTTGGTGGCGCGGCCGCTTGGGTATCTGGGCGTACTCGGTCCACGCAGCCGCACGATGCACATTCTGGAGCAGCTGACGAATTCCAAAACCGGCGCCCTCCCCATGACGCTGAAGGAGGCCGCGGCGCGGCTCCATTCTCCGGTTGGCTTGGATATCTCTGCGCATACCCCCGCCGCTATCGCGCTCTCTATCGCCGCGGAAGTACAGGCGGTGTTGAGCACGCGAGCCAATGGAGCCGTTTCTCAATCCGGGCGCGGGGCGACGCTCACGGGAAGCCATGCCACTGTCTGACGAATTGGCGGCAGGGGAAAAATGGAGACGCGCGACCATCCTGCTGGCTGCCGGCGCTTCGGTCCGCCTGGGCCAGCCCAAGCAGCTTTTGCAGGTTGAAGACAAGTCACTGCTGCGTCGCGCCGCTGAGGCTGCGGTCGCTTCGGGTGCCGCGCCGGTCATCGTGGTGCTGGGCAGCGATGCGCACCGGCTTACGCCGGAGCTCTCCGGCCTGCCGGTTTTTTCAGTTTTGAACGGCGCCTGGCAGGAGGGGATGGGAAGCTCGCTCCGGTGCGGCGTCGAGGCAGTGCAACTTCAGGCGCCATCCACTTCCGCCGTGCTCTTTATGGTTTGCGACCAACCACGGATCACGGCCGCCCATCTGCAGGCTCTCTGGAACCGCTACGCCGCTTCCGGCAGGGTGATTGCCGTCCAGCATGCCGGGCGCCCCGGCGTCCCGGCGATCTTCCCGGCAAAATACCTGCCCGAGCTAGGCAAAATTGCCGGCGACCAGGGGGCGCGGAGCCTGCTGAGCAGCCTTCCCGACACCGATATCGAGCTGGTGGGTCTGCCCGAAGCCGCGTTGGATGTCGATACGCCGGCGGACCTTGCCCGGTTAGCGGCGCGCTGAGGATACAGCGGAAATATTCACAGCATGAAAATCATTTTTTGTAATAACAATAGAAAATTGGGGCCAAAAAGTGATTTTTGTGATTTGCGTCACACACTTCTGGACAGTTCTTGCGTCAAGCGGCTA
>CAZWSD010000434.1:0-3213 GCA_964636535.1 uncultured Acidobacterium sp.
TTCACATCGAGACATGCAATGATTCGCTTCGTCAGCATGCCAGCCTCACAAAATTCTCCAGCACCTGCCGGCCTGCGGCCGCTGACTTCTCCGGATGGAACTGAACACCCATCACATTGTCCCGTTCCACTGCTGCCGTGAATGGCTGACCGTACTCGGCAATCGCGACCGTGCTACCGACAACAGGCGCGCAATAGGAGTGCGTGAAATACACAAACGCGCCTTGCGGAACTCCGGCAAACAGCCGCGATCTGTCACGTATCTCAAGAGAATTCCAGCCCACATGGGGAACCTTCAAATCTCGCGTTCTGAAGCGATCACAAACCGTTTCAAAAACGTGCAAACCCTCCACTTCCGGAGCCTCCGTACTGCCGGCAAACAACCACTGCAGTCCCACGCAAATGCCCAGAAACGGCTTACCCGCCCGCACTCGCTCGCGAATGGCCTGCTCAAGCCCTCGGTCGCGCAGGAACTGGGTCGCAGCAAAATGCCCCACACCAGGAAGAATAATCTTATCTGCCTTCACAACTGCCTCTGGTTCGTCTGTGAGTACCACTTCGGCGCCTACGAAACGGAGCGCCTTCATCACCGAGGTCAAGTTTCCGGCCTTGTAATCGACTACGGCAATCACAGCAGACCCTTTGTGCTCGGCAGCATCTCTTTGAGCTGCTCGTCCCGGGAACAGGCAAATCGCAGCGCCCTCGCGAATGCCTTGAACAGTGCCTCGACCTTGTGATGACTTGACCGGCCGTAAACCGTCTTCAGATGCACATTTGCCTTAGCTCCACGGGCAAAGCCCTCAAAAAAATCCTCCACCAGTTCAGATTGCAGGTCCCCAACCAGTCGCGTCTTCACTTTGGTCTTTACAACCGACGCCGCGCGTCCACTCAGATCCACCGCCGCCAGCCCAAGCGTTTCGTCCATGGTCATCAAAAAGTATCCGGCCCGCAGAATGCCGCGCTTGTCACCCAGCGCCCTTTCGAAGGCCTCGCCAAGTGCGATGCCTACGTCCTCAACCGTATGGTGCTGGTCGACGTCAAGATCGCCCTTGCAGGTCAAATTCACGTCAAACGCACCATGCCGGGCAAAGAGTTCCAGCATATGATCCAGGAATCGTATCCCGGTCGAGATGTTGTACTGTCCCGTCCCCTCGACGGTGAGCTGGAGAGAGATCGCCGTTTCCGCGGTTTTGCGCTCAATGCTGGCCGTCCGCTTGCGCTCCGACACCTTCACGGAATTCTTCGCTGCAGTTTCCTTCATCTTCTCCCCTTCCAACCAATCTTCGTGAGCACATCTTCCAGCGCTTCAATTGCACTTACCGTCTGTTCGCGCGTGCCGATCGTGATGCGCACGCAGCCTTCACACCCCGGATCGCTCGATCGATCGCGAACCAGCACGTTCCGTTCCCGCATCTCCTCGACGAACCTCCGATGCTGAGCGCCGATGCGCGTCAAAACAAAATTCGCAAACGATGTCCAGCGCGGCACTCCATATCGGTCAAGCGCCCCCTCAAACAGCGCTCGGGATGCCGTGACCTCAGCAACATACCAGCTCAAATAGTCCGTATCTTCCAATGCGGGCGTCAGGCAAGCCAAAGCGAGTGAGTTAACGCTGTAAGGTGAAATCACACGCCGCAGCCACTGCATCTGTTCCGAAGATGCAGCCAGCATCCCAAGCCGCAGACCTGCAAGCCCAAAAGCCTTGGAAAACGTGCGCGCCACGATCAGGTTCGGCGCCTGACCAACCAGGTCCATCACCGTCTCGCCAAAGAAATGGAAATAGGCCTCGTCCACGAGAACTGCGGCATGCGGCGCAGCTTCAAGCAGGCTCAGTATCTGTTCCCGGGCTACCGTTTGACCAGTCGGGCTGTTCGGATTGGCGATCGCTATCAACCGTGTCTCCGGCGTAATGGACCCAAGCAAAGCATCCAGCGGAAACGTGAAATCTCGGCCTGCCAGCACGCGATCGACCCGCGCTTCCGCACCCGAACCGTAAACCTCATACATCGAGTAAGTCGGCACAGGCAGCAGCATCGTGTCGCCTGGATTCAAATAGGTCTGGCACAGCACGTGAATGGCTTCATCCACGCCGTTGGTCAACAGCACCTGCTCCGGACGCAACCCATAATGCCCCGCCACAATCGCTTCCACCGGGGCGCGCTCTGGATACTTGGTGAGTTCCGCACCCGATATTGCGCCGAGAACCTCCCGCACCCTTGGTGAACACGCCAATGTATTCTCGTTGAAGTCGAGGCGCAGTCCGCTTCGATCCCCGAGCGGCGGGTGATATTCCTTCATGCGCAGCACGCCCGCGCGCGGCTGCAGTTTATCCACGGCCCCCTCCAGCCTTTTCGACTCTTACCCGCACTGCTTCGGCATGGCCCTTCAATCCTTCGGCTTCAGCCAGTGCAATCGCCGCCGGTCCAAGCCTTCTTACTCCCGCGACCGTGTACTCCTGCACCGTAACCAGCTTGACGTAATCCATGACGCTCAATCCACCGCGCAGCCTGCCGAGTCCGCTAGTGGGCAGCGTATGATTTGGCCCGGAAACATAATCCCCCAGCGGCTGCGATGACCACGGCCCCACAAACACCGAGCCGGCATTTCTCACCCAGCCAAGATCGTCAATGCTGTCAACAGTCAGGTGCTCCGGTGCGAGCTGATTGGTGATTTCACGAGCCTGATCCGCCGTTTTTGTAATGATCACCGCCCCATTCGCCTCCAGCGCTTCCCGGGCGGTCGCGTTCCCACTCAACTTCTCTTTCACGATCCTGGCTACGGCCCGGGCCAGATCAACTTTGCTCGTCACCAGTATCGCCATCGCGTCCGGATCGTGTTCCGCCTGCGCGATAAGATCCGCGGCAATTCCCTCCGGATCGCCCTCTTCGCTGGCGATCACGATTTCCGTAGGCCCGGCGAGCATGTCAATCCCACAGTCGAAACTCACCAGCTTCTTCGCCGCAGTCACGTATGCGTTCCCGGGGCCTACAACCTTGTCCACCTTCGCAATACTCCCGGTCCCGTATGCCAGAGCGGCAATCGCCTGCGCGCCGCCAATCTTGTAGAACGTGGTGACGCCGCAAAGATACGCAGCCGCCAATGTCTCCCGGGCCGGCCTGGGAGAAACAGACACAATCCGCCGTACCCCCGCCACCTGCGCCGGAATCACGGTCATCAGCATCGTTGATGGCAGTGGGTAACGCCCGCTTGGAAC
>CAZWSD010000435.1:0-3212 GCA_964636535.1 uncultured Acidobacterium sp.
TATTTCTGCTATACCCGCCACGAGCCGATCGGAGTCATCGGCCAGATCATCCCGTGGAACTATCCCATGCTAATGCAGGCCTGGAAGCTGGCTCCGGCGCTCGCCGCCGGCAACACGGTGGTTATGAAGCCAGCGGAGCAGACTCCTCTTACCGCCCTCCGGATGTCGGAATTGATCCAGAAAGCCGGCTTCCCCGATGGCGTGGTGAACATACTCACTGGATTCGGCCCAACAGCAGGTGCCGCAATCGCGCGCCATATGGACGTCGACAAAGTTGCCTTCACCGGATCCACGGAAACAGGACGCCTCATTCAGGAAGCCGCAAGTCGATCAAATCTCAAACGCGTCTCGCTCGAACTCGGAGGAAAGAGCCCCAACATTATCTTCGCCGACTCTGATCTTGACGCAGCCGTGGAGGGCGCCTCAATCGGCGCCTTTGCCAATCAGGGACAAGTATGCTGCGCTGGCACCAGGGTCTTTGTTGAAGAATGCATCTATAACGAGTTCCTCGAAAAAAGCAGCGCGCTGGCACGCGCCCGTATCGTGGGAGACCCTTTTGATCCCAGGACTGAACAAGGTCCTCAGGTTGATCAGGTTCAACTCGATCGCATACTAGGTTACATCGATTCCGGCATCAGCGAAGGTGCCGACCTAACCTGCGGTGGACACCGGATCGGTAATCACGGATATTTCGTCGAGCCGACGATCCTCGCAGACGTGCATAACGACATGACAATTGCGCGCGAGGAGATCTTCGGACCAGTAATGAGCGTCCTTCCCTTCAAAGACCTTGATGATGTCATCCGCCAGGCGAATCACACCATCTATGGCCTGGCGGCGGGAGTCTGGACTCGCGACGTCGGAAAAGCCCATCGCGTCGCCTCCGCCATCCACGCTGGCACAGTCTGGGTGAATTGCTATAACGTCCTCGATCCACGAGCCCCCTTCGGCGGCTTCAAACAGTCGGGCAATACGCGCGAACTCGGAGAGTACGGAATTCAACAATACACCGAGGTCAAAACTGTCACCGTGAGACTTTGAACCCGCCATCAACTCAAAGCGAAACGCTCCCGTCATCCTCGTTGATGTCCTTGACAGCCCATATCGGAATGCTTCCAGGCCCTGCTAACCTCAGGGCCTTATTCTTTGCGAGCAAGGTCGGTCCGCCCATCAAAGCAATTCCGTACCCTCTGATTGGCCTGTGGTAAACCCTAGCCCTCCCGCGGGCTTTCGAATTTTGATCCAGAGAACAAGACTATGCCGAAGAGTGTCTTCTCATACGCAATTACCGCTGTTCTTGTCGCAGCGACGTCTTTGAGCACAATTACAGCCAACGCACTTCCCCGTGCAACCCTCACCAGAGAAGCACTGATGAGCCAGATGAAATGGCGCTGCGTCGGACCGTTCATCGGCGGGCGCGTGGTGACGGTGGCGGGAGTACCGGCGCACCAGGGACTCTTCTATGCTGGAACTGTCGGCGGTGGCGTCTGGAAGACCACCAACAACGGCATTTCCTGGAAGAACATCACCGACGGCAAAATGAAAGGAAGCAGCGCCAGCATTGGCGCCATTGCTGTGGCGCCTTCTAATCCATCGGTCATCTATGCGGGCACCGGCGAAGACGACATCCGCAACGACATGATTCCCGGCGACGGCATCTACAAGTCCACAGACGCCGGCAAGACGTGGCAATATACGGGATTGCGCGACACCCGCACCTTCAGCAAAATCATCATCGATCCGAAGAACCCGGATGTGGTGTATGCGGCCTCCATGGGCCACGTGTTTGTGCCTGATCCGCATCGCGGCGTTTACAAATCGACGGACGGAGGCAAAACCTGGAAGAAACTTCTCTTTGTCGACGACAAAACAGGCGCCATTGATCTCGCAATGAATCCGAATCATCCTGGTGTGCTCTATGCCGCAATGTGGCAGGCACAGCGCATGCCGTGGGGGCTGGTCGACGGAGGACCAGGCAGCGGCATTTACAAGAGCACCGATGGAGGCGCGCACTGGACCAATATCACAAGGCATCCGGGCCTTCCTGCGACTGTGATGGGCCGCATCGGAGTCTCCATCTCGGAGAGCAGTCCCAAGATCGTGTACACGATTATCCAAGCCAAACACGGTGGCGTATTCAGGTCGGACGACGCCGGCGCATCGTGGAAGCGCGTCAACAGCGAGTGGAAACTGCGCCAACGGGGCTTCTACTACATGACGATTTATGTAGACCCGAAAAACCCCGACGTCGCATACGCGCCCAACGTCGACGCACTCTGGGTCTCCCGCAATGGTGGGAGAACGTGGAAGAAGCTGCACACCCCGCACGGAGACAACCACGTAGTCTGGATTGATCCGAACAATACGAAGATCTTGCTCGAAGGCAATGACGGCGGAGCGACGGTCTCTCTCGATGGCGGCAAGTCCTGGAGCACCGAGCACAACCAGCCCACCGGGCAGTTTTACCACGTGAATCTGGACAATGAGTTTCCCTTTCACATCTACGGCGCGCAGCAGGATGAGGGCTCATTTGAAGGTCCGAGCGCCTTTCACGGCGGCGGAATTCCGCTGTCGGCCTGGCACAGCGTCGCCACCGGCGAAAGCACGTTTGTCGTGCCGCAGCCGAACGACCCGAACATCACTTACGGCAGCAACTACTTCAGTATCTTTGCTAAGTACGACCTGAAAACGCATCAATTCCAGAGCGTGAGCCCCTGGCCGTTGTACCGCAGCGGGGGATCATCTGATCAGGACAAGTACCGCTTCGGATGGACGCATCCGATTCTCTTCTCGCCTGTGAATCCGCATCAGTTGCTGATTTCAGCGCAGTACGTTTTCCGCAGCGACGATTATGGTATCAACTGGACGCGGATTTCTCCCGATCTGACACGTAATGAAAAGAGCCAGGAACAACCAAGCGGCGGCCCGGTGGATCTGGATCAATCCGGCGCGGAAGTCTATCCGGAAGTCTCATCGTTGGCGGTTTCACCGCTCGATGGCAACATCATCTGGGCAGGATCAGACGACGGATTGGTGCATGTAACAATCGATGGCGGCAAAAACTGGCAATTGATAACTCCGCCCGGACTACCAGACAGTGAAGTAAGTTCGATTGAACCATCTTACTTTCAGAAAGACACCGCATTCCTGACCGCGTGGCGCTATATGTGGGACGACTACCACCCGTTTGTCTACAAAACAACAGACTTAGG
>CAZWSD010000436.1:0-3212 GCA_964636535.1 uncultured Acidobacterium sp.
GCAATCGCCAGCCGCGACTCGGTAACTGTATCCATCGCCGCGCTCAGCAACGGCGTTGCCAGCCGGATTCGCTTCGTCAATTGGGTCTCGGTCCGCACCATCGCGGGAACCACTTCGCTGTAGGCAGGCACCAGCAGCACATCGTCAAACGTCAGCGCGTCAAGAATAGGTCCGTCAATCATAAGGCGATAGGTCAAGCTGTCGGGGGTCTACGTGAATCGCAGTGAGTAGGCGGGGCCAGCTTTGACCTATTGTAGGGGCACTCGATTCAGGGGACCAAATTTCTGTCCCCCGCCGTCATCCCGAAACCATCCAGAATCGCCGCAATCTCCAATCTTCTCTTGACAATGGAATCGCTCGCGCGCTCTCTTACATCTCAATGCGACCCCGGCTCTCACCTCCGCCTGGCGCCGCGAAAGGGGGCCGCAATGGTTCGTTTTGCGCGGCTGGTTTGCTTCTCCGTCCTGACTGCTCTCCCCGTCATTGGGCCCGTCACTACTTTGCATGCTCAACAGCGCGTCATCGATCGCTACGACCTCTACAGCGGATTCACCGCCTTCAGCACCCCGCATCTCAACCTCACTGAACGCGGATACAACTTTCAGGCCGGCGTCAACTTGCGCAGTTGGCTCGCCACCGGCTTTGACTTCGCCTACGTGACCGGACACAGCTCGCTCACTCCCAGCATGCTCAAGCCCGCCCTCGCCGCCCAGATCAACCAGGAAATAGCCGCGCTCGAGGCCGCCCAGAAACTACCCCCCGGATACAAACTCTTCGTCCCAACCGACTCCTCCACCCAGACCTTCGCCGCCGGGCCACAGTTCTCCTACCGCCGCTGGAATTACCTCACCCTCTTCGCGCGCCCGGCACTCGGCGCCGTCCACCAGACCGCCACGCCCCACCCCAATCCCGCCGATCCCTTCGCCCTCGCCGTCACCCAACTGCTCGCCCCTTCCGGCAAAAAATCCGACTGGCAGGGCTTCTACGGCTTCGGCGGCGGCCTCGACTGGAACCTTACCGAGCACATCGCCCTGCGCACCCAGATGGATCTCGTCTACTGGACTCTCTTCAACGATCTGCTCAACGGCAACTGGACCGTCCGCTACTCCGTCGGCCCCACCATCCGCTTTGGCGGCAACATTCTCCCTCACCACCACCGCTAGCACATTTCTCCCGCTGGGGGAAATACGCTAGCCCCTGGGACCTCCCTCTCGCACAGCGTCTTCCCCCTCCCTCCTCAATCCGCCATCTCGGCCGCTTCCCGGTCAACGCGCGCCTCCGCGCCCATCTTCCCGTCGCCGAAATACATAAATTCGCATTATTATAATGATTTCAGTCGTATTACATCATAGAATCTGATTCCAGCCTGACGAGCGCCCACAACGTCCGTTTCGGGTCTCCTCTATCAATCCGATCTGCGCTTCCACTGGAGGTCTCCCCGCATGCTCGCCCCCTGCCCATACCCCTCTCGCCGCTCCCTCCCACCCCTCACCCTCGCGCCGCTGCTCGTCTGCGCGTGGCTCATCTTGCCCCTGCCTCGCGCATCCGCGCAGGCCTCCTCCAGCATGCAGGGCCGCGTCACTGACTCCTCCGGCGCATCCGTCCCACGCGCATCCATCGCCATCCATAACCTCAATACCGGCGCCACGCGCACCACCATCACGGCCTCCGACGGTGAATACCAGCTCCTTGCGCTCCCCGCCGGCGACTACCGCGTCACTGCCCGCAAGCCTGGTTTCGCACGGGAAACCCGCACCGGCATCCGCCTCGCCGTCGGCCAGTCCGCCACCGCCAATCTCACCCTCTCCATCGGAAGCCTCCGCCAGCGAGTCACGGTCCACGCCGACGTATCGCCCGTCAGCCTCTCCACTTCCGGCATCTCCGGACTCGTTGGCGAGCGCCAGATCCGCGACCTGCCCCTCAACGGTCGCAGCTACGACGAACTCATGACCCTCGATCCAGGTATCGTCAACTACACATCCCAGAAGGTGGGCGGCATCGGCGTCTCCAACTCCACAGTCGGCAACAACTTCGCTGTCTCCGGCAACCGCCCCCAGCAAAACCTCTACCTCCTCAACGGCGTAGAGTTCACCGGCGCAGCCGAAGTCAACATGCAGCCCGGCGGCGTCAGCCAGCAGCTCCTCGGCGTCGACGCTGTCCGCGAATTCAACGTCCTCCGCGACAACTACGGCGCGCCATACGGCAAGCACCCCGGCGCCCAAGTGCTCATCGTCACCCAGAGCGGCACCAACCACCTCCACGGCTCCGTTTACGAGTTCCTCCGTAACAACCGCCTGGACGCGCCCAATTACTTTCAAAAAGGCCCCGCTCCGCCCTTTCAGCGCAACCAGTTTGGCGCTTCCCTCGGCGGTCCCATCCAACGCAACAAGACATTCCTCTTCGGCAACTACGAGGGCTTCCGCCAGCATCTCCATCAGACCGGCGTCGATCTCGTCCCCGATGCCAACGCCCGCCGCGGCCTGCTCCCCTGCAAACTGATCGGCCCCACGCCCAGCCCGTGCCCCGCCTCCGGCCTGGTCAATATCGGCCTCGCTCCAGGAGTTGCCTCGCTACTCAATCTCTGGCCCACGCCCAGCCCCGGAGCACCCGATTTCGGCGGAATCTCAGAGGCCTTCAACACCCCACTCCAGATCATCCACGACGACTTCGGCACCGCCCGCCTGGATCGCATCTTTTCCGCGCACGACACCGTTTCCGCCGTCTACACCGTCGATGCCAGCTCTGACCTCACACCCACCAGTTCCAATCTCTTGAGTACCGATCTTGAAAACCTCACCGAGCACGTCGCCAGCCTTCAGGAAACCCACGTCTTCTCGCCCTCGCTGCTCAACGTCGCCCGCCTCGGCTTCTCTCGCGCCTACTACTACTACACTGGCCAGCCCACCCCCGGAACACCCGCCGCCCGCGTTCCTGGTCTGGTCGCCGGTCAACCCGTCGGCCAAATTGTCGTCGGAGGCAGCGCCGCCGCCAACCCAGCCGCCCAGATCAGCCTCGCCGGCAGCAACGTCGGCACCAACCTCCACATCGCCCGCAATCTCTTCACGTACGAGGATCGCCTCACCCTCACCCACGGTCGCTCGATCATCACCGCCGGCGTGTGGCTCCAGCCACTCCAATCCAATGAAGACCTGGCCCTGCTGCAAGCCGGTCAGGCCGTCTTCGCCGGCCTCCAGCAATTCCTGCAGGGAAAT
>CAZWSD010000437.1:0-3202 GCA_964636535.1 uncultured Acidobacterium sp.
CGGCGAGTGGGTGACGCCGCAGTCGGTGGATTATCGCGGTTACGACGTGTACGAGCTTCCGCCGAATGGTCAGGGTTTTGCCACTCTGGAGGAACTCAACGTGCTCAAGGGTTTCGACCTGAAGAAGATGGGTGTCGGCAGTCCCGATACGTTGATGGCGGAGATCGGAGCTTTCAGGCTCGCAGCCGCAGATTTATCCAAGTGGTATGCAGATCCGCGCTTTTACCATGTACCCGCGAAGGGCCTGCTGTCGCAAGCGTATGCGAACCAGCGCCGCAAACTGATCGAAGATCTTCAGCACGCCAATCCGAATATCAAACCGGGCAATCCGTTGCCGTATCAGAGGGGCGTGTACCCCTCGGGAAGCGGGGATACCACGGATTTCGAAACCGCAGGCGGCAACGGCATGATGGTTTCGATGATTGAGTCGAACTACGCCGGGATGGGCTCGGGAGAGGCGGCCCCGGGCCTGGGCTTCATGTTCCAGGATCGCGGCGCGTTGTATTCGCTCAACCCCAAGAGCGCCAACGTATATGCGCCCCGCAAACGCCCGTTTCACACCATCATTCCGGCCTTTGTGATGAAGGACGGCAAGCCGTGGATGGGTTTCGCCGTCATGGGCGGTTACTTCCAGCCGCAAGGGCAGATGCAGGTTCTGGTCAACATGATCGACTTCGGCATGAACGTGCAGGAGGCGGGGGATGCTGCGCGCTGGGACCACGCCGGCGACGCGACGCCGACTGGACTGCCTGCCAAGGGCGCAGGGACGGTATTCATGGAGACCGGATTCGCGCCTGGGGTTGCCGCGGCCTTGCGCAAACGCGGTTACCAAGTCAAGATCCTCACGCATTCGGAGGGCGCCTTTGGAGGTTATGAGGCGATTCAGTATAACGCGAAGGATCACGATTACTGGGGCGCTTCAGAGATGCGCAGGGACGGCGAGGTGATCGGCTATTAGTGACGTCCCCTGCCAGCGGTGGCTCGCCCGACGGTGGCGTCTATGCCGCTCCGTCAGGTCCGCGTTTGTTCTCCCCAGCGCGCGATATTCGTCGAAGCTGGATCGCTCGATGCACTATGACTGCGGGGCGTTCACGAGATTGCATGTGGGAACAAGGTCAGGTCCAGGCTTGCGTCGGCGGCACGGTGGCAGGAGGCTTGGACGCTCGCCGAACTGCCGCTCTGCGCCCGCTTCTAATCCGTTCATTTGAGGGATATTTTTGAACGGCTCATTCGGTACTCCACTCGTCACGTGAGCGGGAAGCGGCTTGCGGTCGCGGCATAACGAGAAGACGAGGGTTCTTTCCTATTGATCTGGTATGCGGGAAAATTGAGCACCTTATCGGTGCGGAGAGCCCAGGGAGGTCGATTTGAAAACGAGCATTCCCAGTGCTGGTTAATGTACGTCAATGGAATGTTCCGCAGCTCTCCTGTGTCGTGAAGGAGAGAGCGTTCAAGGTGGAACAAGACTTGTCCTCAAGCCAACGGCTTCGGTTAACGTGAACTCTGGACTGAGGACTTCAGACGTCAGCAATGAACTGGAGCTTCGTGGCTGGAATGCCGGCTTTGTCAGACTCTGGCCGTGACGAACGTAGGTGATCCGGTTCTTGGTTAGCGGCGCGACGCAGGGATCCGGCCTAGCCGGGTCGTGCCGGAGCAGCAGGTCGCAAGCATGGGCGGCCTCGTCTTCAAAGCGGGGCCCGTCGCTCGGAATCAGGAGCCAGTGTCCGATCTTGTTGCCGAGCAATTCGATGCCGCGGAGGGAAGGGAACTCCAGCCGGAGTTGCGGATCCTCTGGGCTGACGATCTCTGAGAGCACGAGCCAGATGCCATTGTCCTGGGGGGAACGAGGATGGTCCCGAAGCATCAGAACGAGTCGGTTCCCGATGTAAACAGCGAAGCCAGAGAACATCCGGCGCACCTCTGGGCTGAGCGGTGCCAGGGCGTCGAGCACAAAAGTGGGCGGGATCTTCTGTCGGTGCTTGGTGGAACCAGGCTAAGCGCGGAATTCCGGAGAAGCGGCTTGCCATTGAAGAAGAGAGAATAAGTCAGTTGTCCAGTCTGGGCATTGGCTTCGCCCGTGGGAGAGATGGCATACTGCAGACGGAGATGACCGTCAGGAGAAGTCACAGCCGGATTCTGTGCCAAGGGCGGGCAAGCAGGCAGCGTCAGGAAGAACGCGAAGGCGCAGCCGGCGATGCGGAAACGAGCGGGGATTCGTGCGGTTAAAATGGGGCACAGATTCGCAATGAGTGACGTAAATGAATGATCTCCAATCGAGTGCACGAGTTGCGGAGATGAGAAGGCGCATGGGTGCCTTCATCAAGGTGCCCGTCGGCGCAACGAAGCGCTGCTGACCGCACTAGATGATCGTGCTGAATGATGTGAATCATTTCAATAGGCGTCGCGGTCGTGGATCCATTGAGAGTAGCTCGCATTTTGCCGGATACGCATTCTGAGGGCAAACTCAGGCTTGCGCTGCGCAAAATAATGGCCGACGCCCCCCAAAAGATCATGCTGAGACAGTGGCGAACATAGCGGTGCCAGCTCTGTGTTTCGATGAGTGAATCGATGATCCGGCGTCCAGTGGTATGTCATAGATTCCAGTAGCGTACGGGGTTTCATCCTGTGAGATGTGATCTTGATCACTGTTGGAAATGGCGCACGGGTCGAGCAAAAATTCACGGCTTCAGGGTAGGATAACTTTCATGGGCAGAACGCGCGGGTACATTCTGGTGGTTCTGGTGGCGATCTGGGCCACGATGCCCGGGCTTGCCAGCCTTTGCCCCAGGGAAGTTCCTCCGTGCTGCCGCGGAATGCGCGAAACTTGCTGCATGCATGGCAGCGGGTCGGCATTGAAAGCCTGCTGCCAAATGCAGATGCCGGGGCCTGCCGCTTCTCCGGCCGCGGTCGTGAACTCAGGGGATCACGCCCGGCAGGAGGTCGCGCAGGCGAGGCCGGCGGGCGCGCCTGCACTGGAATTACTCTCGTCCACGCATGAGCCGGCAGCGATTGCGGCTTCTCCGCCGCTTCTCCTCTCTCGCAGTTACTCCATCCTCCGCATCTAGCGCCTCCATCTCTGGCGGACTGAGCCATTCTGCGTCGGGATTTCACCGATGCGTGGCTTCACGATGATCTGTCCCCCTTTTTTGGATGAGGAGCTATGAAATCTCTTTTGGCGATGATCTGCTTGTGCGCCATCGGC
>CAZWSD010000438.1:0-3195 GCA_964636535.1 uncultured Acidobacterium sp.
CGGCGCCAGCGAGCGCATCATTCCCTACAACCTCGGTACCGGACCATCCAACTATGGCCTCAACATGCGCATCAGCAAGGTCATCGGATTCGGACCAAAGGTCAAGGGCGGCGGAAACGGCGGCTTCCACGGACATGGAGGTCGCGGCCTCGGTGGCCGAGGCCTGAGCGGAAACTCCGGCCCCATCGGTCGATTCAACGCCTCTGTCCCACGCAAGTACACACTCACCCTGGCTGCGTTTGGCACAAACCTCATGAATCATCAGAATCTGGCCCCACCCGATGGCACCATCGGACTCTCATCGGTCAGCCCCAACAATCCCACAGCCTGCCAGAACAGCAGTTATCTCACTACTGACATCACTGGAACAACCGCCTGCGCCGGGCGATTCTTCCTCAAGTCACAGAGCCTGGCGGGTGGATTCTTCAGCCGCAACACCTCCGGCAATCGCAGCATATTCCTCGAGGCAACCCTCAACTTCTAAGTTGAGGGACCTCTCGGCAACGGTTTTTTGATTGACGCAATTCAACATCACCGTTACCCTGTTTACATGAGCTTCGCCTCCATCATGGTCTGTACCTGTTGTCGCTGTCCGCGGACCGCGAAGGCCATGGCGTAGGTACTCACCACAGCTCAACCCTTCTCGATCCCGCACTAGCAGCCAGCTAATGCGGGATTTCTCTTTCTCCCTCATCTCTACTCATCACAGGAGCCAAATGGCTGACGCTACTGTTGTCAAAGAAACCAAAACGCAGAAAATCGAACGACTCAAGCTCGAGAAAAACCCTTGGGAGTTCTTTGACGATGTGCGCCGCTTCGCGCGCGACGGCCGCGAAAGCGTCGTCCCCGAGTGGGCCAGTATGTACTTCAAGTGGTGGGGCATCTACACCCAGGGCGATGGCGCCGGCGTCACCGGTGGCAAGGGCGGCGAAGGCGTCGTCACTCCCTACTTCATGATGCGCATCGGCATTCCCAATGGCATCCTCCGCTCTGAGCAGCTTAAGGTCATCGCCAACCTCACGCAGCGCTACGGCCGCGACACCGCAGACATCACCGTCCGGCAGAACATCCAGCTCCACTGGCTCACCATCGAATCCCTCCCGGAAATCGTCGACGCTCTCGACCAGGTCGGCCTCTCCCCGCGGGGCGCTTGCGGAGACGTCGTCCGCAACGTTACCGGCTGCCCCCTGGCCGGCATCGCCGCTGATGAGATCTGCGACGCCTCACCCTTGGCCATCGAACTCGCCGACGGCCTCATCGGTAATTCCGACTTCTACAATCTGCCCCGCAAGTTCAAAATCTCGGCCACGGGCTGTTCCTCCTGGTGCAATTACCCCGAGATTAACGACATCGCATTCACCCCGGCCCGCCGCGGCAACCAACTCGGCTACAGCGTTCGCATTGGCGGCGGACTCTCCAACGAGCCGCATATCGCCGTGAAGCTCGACGCATTCCTGCTCGAAAGCCAGGTCTTCGACGTCGCCAGGACCATCACTGAAATCTTCCGCGACCAGCAGGCCCTGCGCGAAAGCCGCGACCGGGCTCGCCTCAAATATCTCTTCCTCAAAGAAGGCTGGACTCCGGAATCCTTCCTCGGCGAACTCGAGCGCCGCCTCGGCCATTCCCTCCCGCCCGCTGGTGATGAGCACGTCCCAAATGATGTTCTCCGCGATCATGCCGGCATCCACCCCCAAAAACAACCCGGCCTGTCCTACGTCGGAGCATCCGTCCTGCGCGGCCGCCTCACCGGTCGGCAACTGCGGCAGGCGGCCGAGCTGGCCGAACGCTTCGGCAATGGCGACCTGCGCCTCACCACCATGCAGAACCTCATCTTCATCAATATCCCCAGCAATCGCGCCGCCGAGTTGGCCCGCGAAGTCGAGCGCATCGGCCTCCGCGTAGAAGGCTCGCACTTCTGGCGCGGCGCCGTCGCCTGCACCGGCACGGAATTCTGCAAACTCGCCATTACCGAGACCAAGGGCTTCACCCGCTGGCTCGTCGACGAGCTCGAAGATCGCCTCCCCGGATTCGATCAGGAGCTCAAGCTCCACGTCACCGGATGCCCCAACAGTTGCGGTCAGCACTGGATTGCCGACATCGGCCTGGAGGGCAAGAAAATCAAGCACAACGGCCAGCTCGTCGATGCCTACTACTTCTGCATTGGCGGTTCCGTCGGTAAAAATGCAGGCTTCGCCCGCCCCGTTGGCTACCGTGCCCCAGCCACTGAAGTTCCGGCCGCGCTCGAACGCCTGCTCGGCTCCTACCTCGACCGCCGCGAGCCAAACGAGAGCCTCCGCGACTGGTTCGCGCGTCATGAGGAAACGCAACTGCGCGCCCTCCTCGCCGGTGAAACCGTTGCACCCGTCGAACGGGACAAGCCCACCGGCCCCGTCCCGCACGGAGCCGCCGAATGAGCCTCTTCCCCGCCTTCCTCAAGCTGCGCAATCGCCCCTGCCTTGTCGTCGGCGCCGGCGAAATCGCGTGGTCCAAAATCACATCGCTTCTTGAGGCAGAAGCGGACCTAAGCGTCATCGCAACCGAAGCCCGCGACGAGGTCCATCAGCTCGCCGCGCACGCTCGCATCCGCCTATCCTTACGGCCCTACCAGCCTAACGACATTTCGGGACATTTCCTCGTGATTGCCGCTACGGACGATCGCCACCTCAATGCTGCCGTCTATCGCGACGCGCAAGCGCGTAACATCCTTTGCAATGCAGTCGACGACCCACCCAACTGCGACTTCTATTTCGGTTCCATCGTTCGCCGGGGCGATTTGCAGGTCGCCATCTCCACAAATGGCCAGAGCCCGGCCTTCGCCCAGCGCCTGCGCCGCGAGATCGACACCGCGCTTCCCGCCGATCTTGGCCCCTGGCTTGCCGCCCTGGGCGAAATCCGCCGCGAAATCCTCCAGACCCATCCACCCGGTGAATCCCGCAAGTATCTGCTGCACAACCTCGCCCAGCGAGATGTCCACCGGACGTAAAACTCCCCTTCGCCGTGCCTCGCGCTCGACCGCGCACAGAACTCAGTGCCCGAACACTAGGCTGTACAGCAGAACAGTCAGCACCAGACCACTCACCGCCACGTAGAGCCGGTCGCGCTGTGAAAAGAACCCGACTACGCACATGAACACCCGCGCAATCGGCGTAAGAATCAGCACCAGCAGCCCAAGTTGAATCATCCCGCTCGCGCGGC
>CAZWSD010000439.1:0-3187 GCA_964636535.1 uncultured Acidobacterium sp.
TGCTGCAGTTAACCGAATGTATAGAGTTGCGGATGCGCTGTGTCAAGAAAAAAATAGAAAATTTCGTGTGGAGTTTTCTGCTGAAAATCATTCTGCAAAAAGCTGCTTTGCAGTTTGCGCCAAAGTCCACGTCAAATGCGGTGCATGTGATGCAGCAGGGCGATTGCCAGACCGGTGATGAAATCGTGCCAGCCATGCGCGATCATGCCGGGGCGAAGGCTCTTGCTCTTGAGCACCAGCAGGCAGAAAAGAACGCCATAGATGAAGATCACGATCATGATCGCGATGCCTTCGTAGCCATGACTCGCGCCGAAGATGAGCGAAGAGATCACCACGCCCAGCCAGACTTTTCCGCCGAGGGAGGAGAACTGCCGCAGGAGGTAGCCGCGGAAGAGCAGCTCCTCGCAGATGCCGGCCGAGAGACAGACGAGGAACCACATCAGTATCTCGACCGGAGTGGTTGGCGCCAGGGCAAGCACCTTGGCGGATGGTCCGGCCTTGCCAACGTGCAGAACCTTGAGCAGCAGTGCGGCGAGGTCCAACACGACGATGGCCATAATCCAGAAGACCGCCGCGTACGCCAGATCGCGGCCGAATCCGGCCCAGCCCTTGTGCCGCTCGCCGAGCAGCGACTTGAGCGGCAGGCGGCGCATCCAGAGGCCCCACCACACGAAAGCCAGCAGAACCCACTCCGAGATGATTGCGAAGACGTAGGTCTGCATCTGGTGACCCGTGAGTTGCTGCTTCTTGGTGACGAGGCCGCCCATCAGGGACATGCCGAGAAGAAAGACGACCAGCAGGGCGGTGTGCCACCAGGGCGCCACCTGCTGGGTGAGGTCAAGTGGATCGGGCGGCGAAAAGGAAATATCCGGAAGGGCAACGGGAGTTGATGTCATGCTGTCTCCGGGTGGAATCGAATCGGGCTCGTGCATGAAAACCTCGTGGTCTGGTATCTTCACTGGTTCGACTACTGAGTGTAGCGGGAGGTTTGCAGCGCTGAACACAAAAACTTGGGATGCGGGCGAATTGCCCGTGTGGCTGCATCCCGGATCGGGAGGATTCCGCGCAGCGAACAGTCTGCATCCATCTGAGTGAAGGAAGGGATGAAGAGCAATGGAAGAGATCGTAATCGTATCGGGCGTACGGACAGCGGTGGGCAAATTCCAAGGATCGCTCTCAGGATATACGGCGCCGCAGCTGGGAGCCATCGCCGTGCGCGAAGCAGTCAAGCGCGCGGGAATTGATCCGAAGATAGTCGATGAATGCATCATGGGCAATGTGATCTCCGCCGGCCTGGGGCAGAACCCGGCGCGGCAGGCGGCGCTCTTTGGCGGGCTCGACTCCGGAGTGAGCGCGATGACCGTCAACAAGGTCTGCGGCTCGGGGCTCAAGGCCGTGGCGCTGGGGGCGCAGTCGATCCTGGCGGGCAATGCGGAAGTGGTGGTGGCCGGCGGCATGGAGTCGATGACCAACGCGCCCTACCTGCTGCCGCAGGCGCGTGCCGGTTATCGCATGGGTAACGGCACGCTGGTGGACGCGATGGTGCACGACGGCCTGTGGGACGTGTACAACGACTACCACATGGGCGCAACCGCGGAGAATGTGGCCGAAAAGTACAACATCACACGCGAGCAGCAAGATGAGTATGCGCTGAACTCACACAAGAAGGCCGCCGAGGCACAGGCCGCCGGGCGATTCAAGGACGAGATTATTCCGCTGGAGATTCCGGGCAAGAAGGGGCAACCGGCAACGGTGTTCTATGCCGATGAAGGCGTGCGGCCGGAGACCAGCCTGGAAGCGCTGGGCAAGTTGAAGCCGGCTTTCAACAAGGACGGGACGGTGACGGCCGGCAATGCGCCGGGCGTGAATGACGCAGGCGCGGCGTTCGTGGTGATGAGCGCCAAGAAGGCCGCGGAGATGGGCGCAAAGCCGCTCGCGCGCATCGTGGCGCAGGCTGCAAGCGGCGTGGAGCCGAAATGGGTGATGATGGCGCCTGTGACGGGAGTGCGGAAGGCGGTGGCACGTGCCGGGTGGCCGCTCGACAGCGTGGATGTGTTCGAGCTGAACGAGGCTTTCGCCGTACAGGCGATTGCCGTCACGCGCGAGCTGGGCGTTCCGCTTGAAAGGGTGAACGTGAACGGCGGCTCGGTGGCCATCGGGCATCCCATTGGCGCCAGCGGAGCGCGTATTCTGGTAACGCTGCTGTATGCCATGCGGCAGCGCAACGCAAGGCGCGGAGTGGCGGCTCTGTGCCTGGGCGGAGGCAACTCCGTGGCACTGGCGATCGAACGGGATTGATGCATGCTTAAGACGGATAGTAAGGCGCGCTTTACCACGCGCGTGGAGAGTTATCGCAAATTCCGGCCGGGGTATCCGGCAGCCGTGGTGGAGTTGCTGGCGCGGGAGTGTGGCCTGAGCGCGGACGACACCATTGCCGATGTGGCGGCGGGCACCGGGATTCTGACGGAACGGTTTCTCGCCGCGGATTATCGCGTCATCGCAGTGGAGCCCAATGCGGCCATGCGCGAGGCCTGCGCTGCGCTCGCGGCAGAGTATCCAAAGCTGGACTGTGTTGACGGCAGCGCCGAGCAGACGGGGCTTGCGGATCATTCGGTCGCGCTGATTACCGTGGCACAGGCGATGCACTGGTTCGACCTGGAACGGACGCGGCGGGAGTTTGCGCGCATCCTCAAGCCGGGCGGCTGGTACGCGGTGCTCTATAACCATCGCCGCATGGAAGGGGATGCGTTCCACGATGGATACGAGCGAATCCTGCGGGAGTTCGGCTCGGACTACACCGCGGTGCAGGGGAAGCATCTCGGTCCGGAAAAGATTGCGGCATTCTTTGCGCCGTCACCGGTCAAGACCGCGATGTTTGAGAATTTTCAGGAGTTCACGCAGGAGGGGCTGATGGGCCGCGCGCTGTCGTCTTCGTATATGCCGCAGCCTGGCCATGAGCGCTATCCGGAAATGGCCAAAGCGGTGGAGGACTTATTCGCGCAGCACCAGCGCGGCGGGTACGTGCGCATGGAGTACGAGACGGTGGTGTGCTGGGGACAGTTGTAGCGGCCCTCAGCACTCAATCACATTCAGCGCCAGCCCGGCGAGGGATGTTTCCTTGTAGCGCGACTGCATGTCGAGCCCGGTCTGGTACATGGTCCGGATCACCTGATCGAGCGAAACCTTG
>CAZWSD010000440.1:0-3186 GCA_964636535.1 uncultured Acidobacterium sp.
AGAAGAAGATGGCTCCATCGAAGTGCATTTTGAGGAGTGTGGAGCGCCAGACGGAAGGCTCGACCTGGGAGCGGTCGAGGGTGAAACCGCTTCCCCGCTGGAGATGGCCGAGGATGCCCCAGCCGAAGTCGACGGTTTTGAGTAGCCGGCCGGTGACGGAGCAGAGGCGCATGGAGGGTTCCTGAATATCGACAAAGCCGGACATGTTGTGGACGACGCGATCCTCGAAGGAGTCCGGCTGGTAGGCCGGATTGGGTCGATAGGAGATGCGGCGGCAGCCATCCTGTTGGCCATCGTATTGAAAGAGGAATTCTTCCGGCATGCGTTCGAGAAGTTTGATGACGCGGGCCTCGTCTTTTTGGCGGGAGTGGTTGGCATCGGCAAAGACGGAGGGATCATCGGCCAATTGGCGGAGGCGGCGGTCTTCCTCGGCCTGCTGAGCGGGGGTGAGGGGTTTGCCGTCAATGGCGACGAGGCGGCGGAGGAGTCCGCCATCGACCTCGACGACTTCTTCGGTCCAGAGATGGCCGCCGGTGCGGGCGGAGCGCTCGACAGAAAGAAAGCGGAAGGCGTGCGCGGGCTGTGCTTGGCGGTGGTCGGCAATCTCATGCTGGGCCATAAGCTTGACAGCCTCCAGGGCGGGCGGATCGGGCTGGGTGGGCCGAGCTTGAGCGCGGAGTGCAGGCGTAGAAGCGGCCATGAGCAGCAGAAGCGCCGCGATGCCGGGTGCAAAGGGGAAGATCGAAGGGGCCCACTGGAGCGTGCGCCACCAATTGCTTTTTGGGAGCATAGTGGCTCACCTCCAGTATGTCATTCCGAAAGTAGGCGAAGATGACGATTTGTTCAAAATTGACAGAGCCTAGCGGTTGGGAATGATCACAGGATGCGCCGGAGGACACGGCGGACCGATTCGGTTGCGATACCGTAGGCGGCATGACTGATCCAACTACTGACACGGGCCTGGGTAGACTGCTCTTCCTTAGACGGCGCAAGGCCCAGGCGGGGCAGCAGGGATTCATGGGTGAGACGGTTGAGGGTAATGCCAAAGGCTGCTCCGCGCCATGCGGTAAGGGATGGTTCCCATTCAGCGGCGATGCCGTAGAGCCCGCCGGCGGCGGCGCGGAATGCCCATCGAATTGCCGGATAGCCGGGCGCGGTGGTTGCCGGAGGCGCGGTTTGTTCGCCGCCGGGGAAGGCAGGCAGCGGGGACGGCTCGGCGCGGGGGTTGGGCGGGAAGATCTCCTCTGCGACGAGAATGACGGCGGCACCGGCGATGCCTCCTATCAGACCGGCGAGTAGCCCCTTCGAGAGGCTTGGCGTCGGGGTGCTTGTTGTGGTGCTCATAATCCCTGTAGATGCGGAGTTGGGCGGTTTGGGCCGTATCTCCTTGTTATCGTGCGGGGTATGAGATCTCCAAAACGGGTCCGGCACCACATTGGGAAGAATCAGCTTGTGCACGTGACATTGTGACTACCGTGCTGTTGGCTGAATGTGGCAAACAGCCGACAATGGCGGCATGACTGCGACGACGGAAACGGCGGGCACCTCAATCTCGAGCGGGTGGGCTCTCAAACGGCTGAACTGGCTGGAGGGCTGGCTGCGGCGGAGAGGGTCTGAGGAGGTGCTGTCAGAGCATCTGGCCACCGGCTGGCGGGGCGAGCTGGCGGCGTATTTCCATCTGCGGAGACAGGGATACACGATTGTGGCGCAGGGTTGGCGATCGCACATAGCGCCGGGCGACCTGGACCTGGTGGGCTGGGATGGCAACCGGCTGTGCATCATAGAAGTGAAGACGCGGGGGTCGCGGGAGACGGCAACCGCCGAGTCGGCGGTGGACGAGGATAAGCGGCGCGCGCTGCGGAGACTGGCGCGGCGGTACTTGAAGCGAGCTGCAGTGCCGGAGGCGGCTTCACGATTTGATGTGGTGACCGTCTATTTTGAACGGGGGCGCGAAGCAGAAATCACATTGATGCGAAACGCCTTCGGCTGGAAATAGTTTGCCGAACTGCATTGTTTTTTCCCTTCGTTGAGATTGCGGACCACTTATATTTGAGGCGGTCACAGTCCGGGATGAAGAGTCTGGATGGAGTAGAGATTGCCGTGAGTGAGGACGAACAGGGTCCGCTTGTCTTTGCCTCCGAAAATGAGGTCGATCGGTCGGTGGGGAACATCAATGATCCCGATTTGCTGGCCGTCGGGCCGGTAGATATAGATCTGGCCTGCGGCCAGAAAGACATTTCCGGCGCTGTCCTGGACGACGCTATCGCCTCCCTGCTGGGCGAATAGGCGCAAGTCGGTCAGAGTTCCGGCATCGGTTACGTTTGCCTTCCAAGTTTTCTCATCAGACTGCGCGGTGATGAAGAAGGGGTGGCCGGGAACCGCCTTGAGGAGTCCTGAAGCATGCAGCACGGGCGCCATCTTGGTGCCCCATGAGAGCGCTCCGTTCACAAAGCTATTGGTGGTGGAGAGGTAGAGGCTGCCATCTGGCGAAAGGTACTGCCATGGATGCGGGCGAGGATGCCCGGCATCGATGCTCCAATAGCCGGTGGGCAGAACGGGCGTGACGCCGGGGCGCGGCAGCGCCTTTCGCGGATGGAGCATGGTGATTTCGGTTTCGGGCGTACCTGGCTTGAAGGAATAGACGGTGCCGTCGCCCAGATACGAGGTCACCAGCAAGTCTCCGGATTTATCGAAGACAAGATTGCGGGGTTGGAATGGGGTATCGCGCACGACGACGGCTTCCCTCTTCGCGGCGTCCCAGCGATAGATGCGCTGCCAGTGAGTATCCACGAAATAGAGCTGACCTGTGGGGCTGACGGCGGCGCCGGAGATGGTGAAGAAGCCGCCGGCGAGCTTGTGCAGGGTGGCTCCGGGAGCTAGCACGGAAGGGGCATGATTGGGGGGCTGGGGAACGGGGTGGCCGGGCAGGTTGAGGACGGCGAAATCGGGAGCGCGGAGCTGGGTGCGGGTGGCCTGGACATAGACACTGTTATCGAAGGGCACGATGCTGTTGCTGTTCACAAAGAGGTTGCGAATTTGGATGTTGGACGAATTGGTGACGCGAATCGCTTCAGGGAAGGGGTGGTAGCTGCCGATGACGCGGTAGCTGTGATAGTTGGCGATGAGAATGTTGTGGGAGTCCTGGATTTCAAGGGGCAGGGCGTTACCGCTTTCGCCCCACTCTTC
>CAZWSD010000441.1:0-3172 GCA_964636535.1 uncultured Acidobacterium sp.
CCATCATGCTGGTGATGGTGTCATTCGTTGGCCTGCTAATTTTTATCTACAGCCTTGGCTACATGGCCGACGATGAGAACTTCACGCGGTTCTACTGCTTCCTTTCGCTCTTTGCCGGAGCCATGTTGGCGGTTGTGATTGCGAACAGCTTGCTGCTGCTGTTCATGGGGTGGGAACTGGTGGGGCTTACATCATATCTGCTCATCGGCTTCTGGTATCACAAGCCGGAAGCGGCGGCGGCGGCGAAGAAGGCTTTCATCGTAACGCGAGTGGGCGACCTGGGGCTGCTGCTGGGGATGGTTTGGCTGTACGGGAGCACGGGCACGCTGCTGTTCTACAACCACGGCGCGGGCTGCCTGGAGCAAAGCGCTCTGACCTCGCTGGTGGCGCATACGACGATCGGCGGCATGGCGGTTTCGACCGCGATTGCGCTGCTGATCTTCCTAGGCGCCATGGGCAAGTCCGGGCAGGTGCCGCTCCACATATGGTTGCCGGACGCGATGGAAGGCCCGACTCCTGTGAGCGCGCTGATTCACGCAGCGACGATGGTGGCGGCGGGCGTATACCTCATTGCGAGGGTCTACCCGTTGATGAGCGATGCTGCCACTCCGGCAATGATCAGTACCGCTTTGCAGGTGGTAGCGTGGATTGGCGCGATCACGGCGTTCTTTGCCGCCTGCATTGCGGTGGCGCAGAACGACATCAAGCGGATTCTGGCGTACTCGACCGTCTCGCAGTTGGGCTACATGATGCTGGGCCTGGGCGTTGGCGGCGTGGCGGTGGGCATGTTTCACCTGATTACGCACGCGTGCTTCAAGGCGCTTCTGTTCCTCGGCGCGGGGTCGGTGATTCACGGCTGCGCGGGTGAACAGGATATTCGCAAGATGGGTGGGCTGCGGCGGTTCATGCCCATCACATTTATAACGTATGCCTCGGGCATGCTGGCGTTGTGCGGGTTCCCGCTGTTCGCGGGATTCTGGAGCAAGGACGAGATCCTGCATGCGGCGCATGGTTGGCCGATGTCTCTGGGACCGTTTTACCTGGGCACGGCGGGTGCGCTGCTGACCGCGTTTTACATGATGCGGCAGGTGTACTACGTGTTCCTGGGATCGCGCCGCACGGCGGATGAGCCGGCGGAACCAGCAGTTCCGGCGCATGGACACGCGGCGGCGCATGGTCATGGCGAACCGCATGAGAGCCCGGCGGTCATGACGGTGCCGATGATCATTCTCAGTTTCCTGGCGGCATTTCTGGGGTTCGTTGGAATGCCGGCGTGGCCGTGGTTCAGCGACTTTTTGACGCGGCACGCGACGACGCTCGATTTTGGACGATTTATGGAAGCGGGGATGCTGCCGCTGATGCTGGTGTCGTCGCTGATGGTTTTTGCAGGCCTTGGGCTGGGGTGGTGGTTCTACGGGCGCAAGCCAATTGTGAGCGCAAGCCAGCCGGATGGGCTGGAGCAAGCGATACCCCTGGTTTTTGAGGTGCTGCAGCGGCGATTGTATGTGGATGAACTTTACGGGCTGACCGTAATCCAGCTGGCGCGATGGGTTTCGGCGCTGGCCGATGCGCTTGACCGCTTCGTAATCGGCGGGCTGGCCGGGCTTGTGGCACTTCTGGTGAATGGGCTTGGACAGGTGGTCAATGCGCTCGATACCCATGCTGTGAACGGAGGGTTTGACCTGGGATGCAGGGAACTCGCCAGCGGAGGGCGAATGTTTGCCGCGTGGCAGAACGGCCGGGTACAGACCTACCTGAAGTCGATTGGAGTTGCACTGATTGTATTTGCACTGATGCTGCTGTGGTGGGGTAAGGCATGAATTCAATAGGACCGCTGACACTGCTGACTGCTTTGCCCATCGTCGGGAGCGTGGTGGTACTGGCGCTAAAGCGCGCGGAAAAACTGGCTCGAGCGGTGGCAATTGCAGTGGCCGCCGCGGCGCTGGTGGCGACTCTGTTGCTATGGTCGCAATTTAACTCGGCTGCGGCGGGCATGCAGTTTGAGGAAATCCATGCGTGGGTGCCGTCGCTGGGTCTGAACTATCACGTGGGGGTGGATGGACTCAGCCTGCTCCTGCTGGTGCTTTCGGCAGTGGTGGTGCTGATGTCCCTGGCTGCCTCGTGGCGCAACGCTAAGCAGGGGCCGGCATATTTTGCGCTGGCTTTGCTGCTGGAAGCCGGATTATTCGGGACCTTCACGGCGCTTAACTTTCTTCACTGGTTCATCTATTGGGAGCTGACGCTGCTGCCCGCGTTCTTCCTGGTGAGGCTGTGGGGAGGGCCACAGCGTGCGCGGGCATCGGTGCAATTCTTCTTCTATACGATGATCGGCAGTATTGCGCTGCTTCTGGCGTTTCTGGCAATCTATCTGGCAACCGGGACCTACGACTTCACAACGCTGGCGCAATTGGCGCAGAACGGCGGGTTGGCTGCGGCCTTGCAGCAGAATCTGCATTGGGGCGGATGGAGCGGACAGCAGATAGGCCTTGTGCTCTTCTGGGCGACGTTCCTGGGTTTCGCGGTGAAGACGCCAGTGGTGCCATTCCACGGATGGTTGCCGGCGACGTATTCAGAAGCGTCGAGCGAGACCACGATGCTGCTGACGGGCGCGATGTCGAAGATGGGTATCTACGGGTTCCTACGGATTCTATTGCCCATATTTCCGGCGCAGATGAGCGAGGAGTTGACGCCGCTGCTTTGGCTCGCGGTGGCTTCGATTGTGCTGCCGGCATTTGCGGCGTGGCGGCAGAAGGACTTGAAACGGACGTTTGCGTACTCGTCGGTCAATCACCTTGGATACTGCGTGCTGGGGGTATGCGTGGCGGCCCGGATGACCGGGATGGGCCCCTCGCTGGCAATCGAGAAGTCAGCTGCGCTGACGGGCGTGCTGCTGCAGATCTTCAGCCATGGATTGACGGCGGCAGCGCTGTTCTGGTTTGTGGCTCTGCTGGAGCGGCGGAGCGGCGGTCTGCGAGGTCTGGACGACTTTGGAGGCCTGCGCAAGATTGTGCCAGTATTCTGCGGGCTGATGGGCATCTCGATTTTTGCCTCGCTGGGATTGCCGGGCCTGAATGGATTCCCGGCGGAGTTCCTGATTTTCAAGGGAGCTTTTCCGCTGGCAGGATGGGCGGCGACGATTGCGTTGTTGGGGCTGCTACTGACGGCGGTGTTC
>CAZWSD010000442.1:0-3171 GCA_964636535.1 uncultured Acidobacterium sp.
CTATTACATGTTCCAGGGCGGCAGAAATCCCCGCGGGATACTCACCACCCTGCAGGAATCCCAGCGCACCGGCTACCCCACCGATGTGCCCGTTCGCTCCTACGATTTTCAGGCGCCCCTCGGCGAATTCGGCCAGGAACGCACCACCTTCCGCCTGCTCAAACTCGTCAACTACTTCCTCAAGGACTTCGGATCCACCCTCGCCTCCATGACCGTCGCCGCGCCCACCGAACAGCCCGCCAGCCCGTCTGATCTCTCAGTCGCCCGCGCCGCCGCCCGTGTCTCAGGCAACCACGCGTTCCTATTCTTCAACAACTACGTGCGCGGCGCCCACATGCCCGCCCGTCCCGGATTCCAGATCCAACTGCATTTACCATCATCACAGTTACGAATCCCTAACCGTCCCATCACACTCCCCACCGGCGCCTACGGCATCTGGCCCGTCAACTTCAGCCTCGCCGGCCACAACCTCATCTACAGCACCGCCCAGCTCTTCACCCGCACCCAATCGCACGGCCAAAACCTCTATCTCTTCTTCGCCATCCCCGGCATCACGCCGCAATTCGCCTTTCACGCCAGCCAACACCCCCGATTCAACCCCCATCAGGTCGCGGCCACTCGACGCAGCGGCGTCATTTATCTCCGCTGCCTCTCCGTGAACAAACCCGTCCAGATCACACTTCCGCGATCGCATTCACACCCGGCCGCGCGCATCCTGCTGCTTTCGCGCTCCGCCGCTGAAAACATCTGGACCGTCAACGGCTCGCCCGACCTCGTCAGCACGCCCGACCAGTACTACTCCACTCACGCAACTCTCCATCTGCTCTCCAACGGCAATCCCGTCTTCCATTTCGCTCTGCTCGGGCCGGACCTTCCATCCGCGCTCAAACCCGCCCAGGCATCCGACCACAGCCTCTTTCGCCACTACACTGAGCGCGTCCAGCCCGCCGCTCCCGCGCTCCATGTCAAATTCCTGCGCGCCGCTCGCCCGCGCTCCCTCACGCCCGCGCAGCAAAAGCGCCCCGTGCCCTTCGCGCCCATCACCAAGGACTTCACCTACGCAGCAGCCTGGCGTCTCCACGTCTCATGGCCCGCGGCCGCGGATATCACCAACGTCTTCCTCAACATTCACTACACCGGAGACGTTGCCCGCCTCTACAGCGGTAATCAGCTCCTCGATGACAACTTCTGGAACGGCACAACCTGGCAGCTCGGCATGCAACCCTGGAGAACGCAAATCAGCCGCGGCCCGCTGCGCCTCCTCATCCTGCCCGCTCCGCTTCACTCCACCATCGGATACACCGGCCGCGGCACCGAGGCCTTGCGTCACAAGGCGCAATTGCTCCACATCACGGCAACTGCCCAGTATGGGCTTGATATCCCCCTTCGCCACAATCCCCAATCCTGACCCCCCATCTCCTGAATCCGTCCACAAAATCCCCCGGCCCCTGACGAAGACAGTCGTTGCGACACTCTCGCTCTCTGCCGAGCAAGTAGCATAGGAGATCGCACGCGCGCGCCCGCCTTTATATTAAGGTCATGACATTCAATGCGCGTCGCCTGCCCACAAATGCCTGTCTCGCAACCATCCTGGCGGCAATCTTCACACTGGCTGCGCACGCCGCAACGGTCACGGTGCACAAGGTGGTCGCGCCATCCGCGCTTCACCCACTGGCCATGCAGGCCGGTGGACGCATGGAGATCAAGCCCGCCCCCGCAGCCGCAAACTTCGGCGGCAGGATCTACACCTATGAGTGGCCGGGAACATACTTCCGCGCGGCCTTTCGAGGCAGCCGTGTCTACTTCCGCGTTGGCAAGGGGCAGCAGATCCTGCACGTGATAGTGGATGGACAGCAGCGTGCCGCCCTCGTCAAGCCAGCTCCCGGTGCCTACGAAGTGGATGGCCTCGGCAATGGAAAACACCGCATCGGCGTCTATGTGGCCACCGAGAGCCAGGCCGCACCGGACACGTTCGGAGGCTTCGCCCTTCCCCCGGGCGAGCGCGCGCTCAAGCTTCCGCGGCGCAAGCGGCAGATCGAGTTCATCGGAGACTCCTATACCGTCGGCTTCGGCAATCTGTCCAATACCCGCGTTTGTTCGAACGCCAAAATCTGGCGTGACACCGACGACATTCTGGCATTTGGTCCACGAACTGCGCGCCATTACAACGCCGACTACCAGGTCAATGCCATCTCCGGACGAGGCGTGGTCCGCAACTACAACGGCTTCAAGGCAGACACCGTCCCCGAGGCATACCCCTATGTGCTCTTCAACAAAAAACAAAAGTACGAGAATCCACGCTGGAAGCCGCAGGTCATCGTGATCGGCCTGGGAACCAATGACTTCTCCACGCCGCTCCATCCCGGCCAACGCTGGAAGACCCGCGCTGCGCTGCACGCCGACTATCAGGCGACCTATGAAAGGTTCCTGAAAATGCTGCGCGCCCGCAATCCGCGCGCCTACATCATTGTCTGGGCCGCGGACGTCGCACACGGCGAGGTGGAAGCCCAGGCTCAAAAGGTTGTTGCAACACTCAAACGGCAGGGATTCAAAAATATTTCCTACCTCTCCATCCACGGCCTGCAATTTTCCGCCTGCGACTCGCATCCGACGCTCACCGACGACCAGACCATTGCAAACAGGCTCATCCAGGTCATCGACGCGCACAAACGAGCCTGGCGCCGGTAACAAAATTCGCCTTTCCCCGCGTCTCACATCCCCGCTCACTCCGATATATTCGAATCAGAATGTCCTCTGAAGCTTCTCCCGCAGCCATCCTGATTCATTTCTCCGGCCCGGACCGCCCCGGGCTGACCGCCGCCCTCACCAACGTGCTGGCCGGGCACGGAGCCGCCGTTCTCGACATTGGCCAGGCCGTCGTGCACGAATCTCTCTCGCTCGGCATCCTCATCGAGGTTCCCCTGCGCGAGAGCTACGCGGCGCTCAAGTCCGCCCTAACGACAGAAGCCGAACAACTCGGCCTCCGCACCTCGTTCACCGCCATCTCGCAGAATGCGCTCAATCGCTGGCTCCACGGCTTCCGCGATCAGCAGTTCATCGTCACGATTCTGGGCCGCAAAATCACCGCCCCGCATCTCGCCCGTGTCAGCGCCATCCTCGCCGCGCATCAAATGAATGTCTCCCGCATCGAGCGGCTCTCCCACGAGCTTT
>CAZWSD010000443.1:0-3169 GCA_964636535.1 uncultured Acidobacterium sp.
GGATTCGTCGAAGTAGGGATCGTTGATAAGGCCCTTCCAGCCCAGCGTGGTGCGCGGCTTTTCAAAGTAGACGCGCATGACGAGCATGAGCTCGCCGGAAAGCCCGGCGACGGCCTGCTTGAGCAGGCCTGCGTATTCGCGGGCCGCGACGGGGTCGTGGATGGAGCATGGCCCGACGACGACGACGAGGCGATCGTCCTCACCGTTGAGAATTTTGACGATCTGGCGGCGCGCCTCAAAGACGGTGCGCGAGGCATTGTCGGTGACCGGCATCTCCTCCTCAAGAAAGATGGGAGGAAGAACGATTTTGCTGGACTTAATCCTGAGGTTATTTGTGGGGTACGTCATGGACTTTTCATCAGGATACTAAAGGTTGCCGCTTTTCCTGCAGGGATGGCGGAGGCGGGAGAGTTCGGAAATGGGTGATCACGGCGGGTGTGGCGCGCAAGGGGGCGAAATAGAAGGATTGTATGCGCGGCACCTGGTGTAAAGTGTGTGACGATGGCACCGAAGTTGCCCGGCAGTCTTGAGGACCAGGTAGGGGAGCTGCGCGCGCGCCTTCGGCGCATGGAGGAGGCGCTGCGCAGGCACGGGATTGTGCTTGAGGGCGAGGTTTTGGAGCGCGGGAGCGAGCCACCTCTGATGGCCGCCGCGGCGGCAGCGGTGGGGGCGGCAACAGGCTTGCCTTGGCCCAGGGATGATTCGGGGGAGGGGCGTGAGCAACCGGGTGCAGCGGCCTCACAGGTCCCGGTTTCGATGCCCGTTGCTCCGCCAGCCGCCCTGCCAGGCTTGGGATTTGCGCAGCACCAGAAGCTGGAGCGGTCGCTGGAGAGCCGGATCGGTTCGCAGTGGTTCAACCGGGTGGGCATTCTGGCGGTGCTGATCGCGGTGGCATGGTTTTTGAAGCTGGCGTTCGACAATCATTGGATCGGGCCGATTGGCCGCGTGGCGATCGGGCTGGTTGCGGGCGCGGGGCTGATTGCGTGGTCGGAGCGATTCCAGCGGCGCGGATTTGTGGCGTTTTCCTATTCGCTGAAGGCGATTGGCAGCGGCGTGCTTTACCTTTCGCTGTGGGCGGCGTTTTCGCTGTACGGAATTCTGCCGGCAGGCGCGGCTTTTGCGGCGATGATCGTGGTGACGGCCTTCAACGGATTTATGGCGTGGATTCGAGACGCGGAGCTGCCGGCCCTGTATGCGATTGTCGGCGGCCTCTCGACGCCGCTGCTGGTCTCCACGGGCGGGAATCACGAGATTGCGCTTTTCTCCTATCTGCTCATCCTGGACCTTGCGGTGCTGCTGCTGGTGGCGCTGCGCCCGTGGTCGCGGCTTTTGTTTGTGGCGTTTCTGGGGACGGCGCTGTTTGTGGCCGGCTGGTGGATCGGCTTTTATGGGCCGGAGCAGGCCGGGCGCACGGCGTTTTTTGTGGGGTGTTTCTACCTGATTTTTGCCCTTGCGCCGCGGCTGGTGCGGGTGGATTTTGAAGCTCCGGAGGGACCGCGGGCGTGGGACGGCCTGGCGCTGGTGCTGTTGCCGATCGTCAACGCGGGGCTGGGATTTGTTGCGTTTTACGGGCTTCTGGATTCGGTGGATGCTCGCGGAGCGGCGCCGTGGCTGGCGGTTGGGTTGGCGGCGTTTTACCTGCTGCTGCTTCGGCTCCCGGCGCGCGGCGCGCTGCGGGGGAGCTCCACGCCGGTCTCGGCCTTGCACCTTTCGCTGGCAGTGGTGTTTTTAACGATCGCGATTCCGCTGAAGACGCACGGGCGGTGGCTGACGATTGGATGGCTGGCCGAAGGAGCGGCGCTGGTGTGGCTGGCGAGCCGCCTGAGGCAGGGGCTTGTGCAGGTGCTGGCGCTTATCTGCCTGGGGTTGGGGCTGGCGGCGCTGGTGCTGATTGAGCCGCAGACTTCGGTCACGCCCATCCTGAACCAGCGGTTTGGCACCTACGCGGCGGCTATCGCGGTCTTTGCGCTGGTGGCGCGGATGGCCTGGAAGACGGGCGACGACCATGAACCGCAGCCGCCGGTGCGCTGGCGCGCGCTGGCCGGAATGGCGGTGCTTGCGGTGAATGCGCTGATTCTGACGGCGGTGAGCCTGGAGATCCACAGCTACTGGTGGCTGCTGCACCTGCGGAGCGCGATGGCCGCGCGGCACATGTACCACATCTACGCGCAGTTCAGCTATTCGGCGTTCTTCATGATCTTTGGTGGTGCGCTGCTGGCGGTGGGATTCTGGCGGCGGTCGGCATTCTTGCGGTGGCAGGCGCTGGTGCTGCTGGCCGCGACGATCGCCAAGGTGTTTCTGTTGGACCTTCTGCAACTGAGCCAGGGGCTGCGGATTTTGAGCTTCCTGGGGCTGGGCATCCTGCTGCTGGTGGTGAGCTTTGCGTACCAGCGGGACTGGCTGAATCTGCGAGGGCAGGGAGACGGAAGGCGGTGAAGGCGCTCGTGCTGCTCTTGCTGATTGCCGCGACCGGCAACGCGACGGGCGCGAGGCCGGAGATTCGGTATTTCCGCTACGAGCGCAAGGTTGAAGATGCGGCGCGAACCGCGGGGCAGACCTGCGTTGCGGTGACTCCGGCGGTGTTTGCGCACGCTGCGCCGGGGCTGGCGGATTTGCGGCTGTACCGGGGATCGGTGGAGACGCCGTATGTAATGCGCGAGGCGAAGCCGGTGACGGACGCCGATCAGGCTGCGGCGGTCGTGAATCTGGGGCGTCGCGGCGGCCGCACGGTGTTTGACGCGGCCATGCCGGCGGGCGAATACAGCAATCTAAAGCTGAAGATTGCCGGGAAGAACTTTATCGCGACGGTTCGGGTTGCCGGGAGCCAGACAGAGGGCGGAGCGCAAACATCGATTGATTCTTACACGATTTTTGACCTGACACGGCAGAAGCTGGGGCGCAGCACGGTGCTCCATCTGCCGAAGTCGGACTTCCGGTTTTTGCATTTCAGCATTGACGGGACGATAAAGCCCGCGAGCGTGCAGGGGCTGACGGTGCTGCTGGTGGCATCGAGCAAGCCAAGGTATCTTGCGGCAGCCGGCAGCTCGCGGGTGGTGCAGAAGGGGCGCGACTCGGTGGTCGAGTTTACCGTGCCGGCCCATACCCCGGTGGATCGCGTGGTGTTTGTTCCGGGCGCGCGTCCGGCGGATTTCAGCCGCGATGTGCGGAT
>CAZWSD010000444.1:0-3163 GCA_964636535.1 uncultured Acidobacterium sp.
CCGATAGATGCCCCGCTCGGACAGAGCGCTGGCCGTTTCGCTGCCAAGAAGCGGACGACCGGGATGCGTTTTGTGGTACTCGTCGATGTCTTGCAGGTTGTAGTTGAATCCTTCGACGTCGAGGGCGTCTGAGATGCCGCCCTTGTACGCGCCGTTGACGGCTGCCGTGCAGAGGCGCGTGGGATCAAGCTCATGACTGCGGCGGACCATATCTTCCATGATGCGAGTGCCGATGGAAGACCTTTGCAGGATCCACTCCTCGTTGCCCATGGACCAAACAATGACGGCAGGTGAGTTGCGGTAGCGCTTGATCATGAGCGAAAGCTGATCGAGGCCACTCGGATTGGCACTCATCTGGCGGGTTTCGCACATCATCATGAGGCCGAGGCGATTGCAGGCTTCGACCCATTCGGGGGTGGGCATATTGTGCGAAGTGCGGACGGCGTTGCAGCCCATCTGCTTAAGGACGGCCGCGCGGAAGTACTGCAGGCGGTCGGGCAGGGCGGCACCGACTCCGGCATGATCCTGATGGTTGCAGGTTCCCTGGATGGGCGTGGATTTGCCGTTGAGGAAGAAACCCTTATTCGCATCAAAGCGGATACTGCGCACGCCGAAGGAGACATGTTCGGCGTCTCGCCTGGAGCCGCCGGAAGATACCGTGACTACGGCAGTGTAGAGTCTGGGTGTCTGAGGCGACCAGAGCTCAGGGTGATCGAGCTTTGCGGCTGCGGTGTATATGGCGCTGCCATCGACGGGGACAGACTGGGCTGGGGCTTCCGCCATAGCAACGGTATTGCCGGAGGGATCCTTGATTTCCCAGTGAACGGAGGCCTGCTGGTCCTTGCCGTCGTGGTTTACGACGATGGTGCCCAGTTCAAGAGTGGCGTTGCTATGGTTGTCGTTGAGGTGCGGGCGAACGTAGCTTTCCCACTGGCCCAGGTGTAGCTTGTCCTGCTTAATAAGCCATACATGACGATAGATGCCGGCTCCCTCGTAGAACCAGCCGTCGCCAAAGGTAGCGTCCATGCGCACGGTGATGCAGTTTTTCCGTCCGTAATGAAGGAAATCAGAGATGTCGAAGGTGAAGGGTGAGTAGCCATTGTCGTTGCGACCGATGAAGCAACCGTTGACGAAGACGAGCGCGCTGCGGAAGGCTCCATCAAACTGGACGAGGATGCGGCGGGCGCGGTCGGCCGTGGGGATATCGAAGACGCGGCGATACCAACCGACGCTGGTAGCAGGATAGCCGCGCCCGAGCGGCTTGTATCCGTGGGATTTGAGCTTTTCATCCCAGACAAAGGGGAGCGTAACGGCCCAGTCATGGGGAAGGTTGAGCTGTGTCCACTTGGAATCGTCATATTTGACATAAGCAAACTTGAACATGCCGGTCTTTGAAAAAGCGCCCTGGTCTCTGCCAAAGTTGAGGTCTTTGGCGGGGTCGTTCGCATTGCCGAAAGTGAACTTCCAGTCGAAGTCGAAGAGGAGCTTTTCGCGCGGTGCGATGGCGGCCAGTGCCTGATCTCCCAGCGCGGATTGCATGAGGGTATGGGTTTGCGCGAGGGCGCGGCTGGAAAGAAGGGTTGAGCCGGAAGCGGCTAAACCCGAAAGTAGTGCATCGCGACGAGTGATATTCGGCATGAATGACCTCAAGACAAATTAGTGAGCGTGCCGAAGCCGGCACATAGTTTTATCGCGACAATACCGCAACGAGGTCAGTTTTGTAAACGATTGCATCGCCGTTTTGAAGCAGGATCGAGAGTTCTAAGATCAAGCGAGGCTTCTGGAGAGGGAAAATCGATGGTCTGGGGAGGGTCGATCGGGCAAAGAAGAAGCCCCGGCAGGACCGGGGCTTGTGATTGGAGGGCCGGAGTGGATGCAACCGTTAGTTAGCCGGCGGCTGCTGTGGAGATGGGAGTAGGACGGGCCTGGTGGAGGGGGTGGGTGGAATCTGCACGCCGTTGTGCAGGTAGACGGTCTCGACGGTGGTATCGCTGGTACTGAACTGGAGAAGTTGCTCGGGCTGGAGGACGATCTCCTGTCCGCGCCTGATGTTCATTCCGGCGCCGACCGCGCCGCCGGAAAGAGCGCCGATGGCCGCGCCTTTGCCGCCGCCGGCCACTGCGCCAATGATGGCGCCCAGAACTGCGACACCGCCGGCCTTCTTGGCGGTATTTGCGCCGCGCCCTTTGCCTTTGCTGGAAATGGGTTCAGTGATGACGCTGATCTTTTGCGGACCATCGGGGCCATTGACGGTGAAGTCGGTGAGTTCGATGGAAAGCTCCGGATAGCCGGAGAACCGCCCGGCTGGCTGAGCGCTGATGATGCGGCCGATGAAGATGGTGCCGCGCGGAATGAGCAGGTCGTTGTCGTAGTTGATGTCACTGACGAGGTCAGCGTGAAAGATCTGGTTGGGTTGGGCGGTCGCCGTGTTGATTTCACCACTGAGGCGAACGGGCAAAAGTGTACCCGAAGGCAGAATGACGGTCTTGGTGCTGGTAACGGACGGGCCATTATAGGGTTCAGCGGGCGGCATCTGGCCGGAGTTTTGGCCATAGGAAGGCGGTGGCTGCTGCTGACCTGCGTATTGGGATGGCTGCTGATAGGGATACATCGGCGAAGACTGGTTCCCATATGGGGGAGGTGGCTGCTGACTCTGTTGCTGATAGGGTTGCGGTTCCTGATACTGCTGCTGAGGTTGTGAAGACGTGGCGGCGTTGGAGGAGTTGACATTCAGGTTGTTCAGGACGGTGCGGACGCCATTGATATTGGAAATTTCGTCGGAAGCGAGCACCTTGGCTGCGTAGTTGCCGACCGTGCCCGAAAGCGTCACGACGCCGTTGGAAACGGTGGGAATGATCGTCATCCCCTTGAATGCCTGTTCATTGGCAATGGTGTGATTTACCTGAGCGAGGATCTGCGAGTCGGTTGGTTTAGCATTGCCCTGGTTCTGCGCGAATACTGTTGCGGGCAGCAGAGCCAGAGACAAGAGCAGGGTACATATCTTGCGAACCATAGTCTCTCCTGATGCTTGGATTCGAAAGGAGCAAAATTGGTAGCAACGGGCAATTACGAAGACGTCATACGCTTCGAAAGTGCTCGCCGGGAGATGTCGTCAGGCTTCATTTCGCAGTGGTTGCGGCTGTATGACGCGGGGGAATGACGC
>CAZWSD010000445.1:0-3163 GCA_964636535.1 uncultured Acidobacterium sp.
GCTGTGTCAAAGACGCGGTTGATGTGGGGGTGGGCGGTGTAGGCGGGTTCGGGGAAGGGGATTTCGCGAGATTCGCCGAGGGCGGGGTTGTTGGTGGGAAAGCGGACGACGCGGAGATGCTCGAGTCCGTTGCTGCGCTCGAAGGCTACGCAGAAGGTAGAGAAGAGGTCAATGCCTTCGAGCATGACGTGGTCGCGGTGGGGGATGAGCTCGGTCCAGTGGCCGCGTGAGGGCGTGGATGCGGGCGCGGTGACGAGGCGGAAGTTGCGGCCCGTGTCGTTGACGCGGATGTACCAGTAGCCGTGGCGGTGGTCGGCGTAGTATTCGATGTTGTCGCGGCGCGGTTCGACGAGGGTGAATGCCGCGGTAGGCTGATCGGCGGGCAGGAAGCGCTCTTCGCTGGCGGTATGGCTGGCGCTTTCCAGGATGATGAAGTGGCCGTCGCGGGTGCGGCCGGCGGCGATGTTGAAGCGCTCGTCGGTTTCTTCAAAGACGAGGGTGTCTTGACCGTGGGGCGTTCCGAGGGTGTGGCGGAAGAGCTGGAACTGGCGTTTCTGGTCGGGGTCTTCGACGGTGAAGAAGATTGTCTGGTTGTCAGCGGCCCAGACGATGGAGCCGACGCGCTCGGCGGATTCGGTGAGGAACTGGCCGGTGCGGAGATCCTTGACGCGGAGGGTGTACTGACGGAAGCCGGTGGTGTCAGTGGAGAAGGCGAGGAGGTTGGCGTCGTCGGAGACGGCCATGCCGCCGATGGCGAAGAAGTCGTGGCCCTTGGCCTGCTCGTTCATGTCGAGGACGACCTGTACGGGGGCATCTTCTGGGAAAGGCTGGCCGGGCGTGGCGGGTTTGCGGCAATAGATGGGGTACTGCAGGCCCTCCTCGGTGCGGACGTAGTACCAGAAGCCGCGATCGAGGTAGGGAACGGAGACGTCGGTTTCCTTGATGTGGGAGAGCATTTCGTCGTAGAGCAGCTTTTGCAGACCTTTGGTGGGCGCCATGGCAGCTTCGGTCCAGGCGTTTTCGGCTTCGAGGTAGGCGATGGTTTCGGGGCTGTCTTTCTGGCGCAGCCAGGCGTAGTCGTCTACGAGGGTGTGGCCGTGGAGGGAGATTTCTTTGTGCTCGACCCGGGCGACGGGTGGGGTGAGGGTGTTTGTGCTCATAAAAACAGGATACGGGAGGTGCTCGCCACCCGGGGTATGGGCGTTGGGGGGCGTCGGCCTTAAGGGCGAAGTGACGATTTTTTGCCGGAGAGGATGGGGAATGGGCCGGAGGTGGGATCGGCGGCGGTTTGGGGGGAATTGCGGAAGTGGGCGGCGACGGCTTCTGCGGTGCGGCGGGGGATGACGGCGGTGAGGGCTTCGATATCGGCTTTCTGGATGGCGCGGAGGCTGCCGAAGTGCTCGATGAGGCGGGCGCGGGTGCGCGGGCCAATGCCGGGGATGGCGAGGAGTTCGGAGTCGCGATCGCGGATTTCGCGGCGCTTGCGGTGATATGTGATGGCGAAGCGGTGCGACTCGTCGCGAATTCGCTGGATGAGATGAAGGACGGGCGAGCGGCGCTCGAGGACGATGGGCTCGTCTTCGTGGCCGTAGAGGTAGATGATTTCTTCGCGCTTGGCGATGGAGGCGACGGTTTGCGAGGTCTGGCCGAGCTGTTCGAGAGCAGAGGCGGCGGCGCGGAGCTGGCCGATGCCGCCGTCGATGAGGATGACGTCGGGCATGGGGTGTTTTTCTTCGAGCAGGCGGCGGTAGCGGCGGGTGACGACCTCGCGCATGGAGGCGAAGTCGTCGACGCCGGAGACGGATTTGATCTGGAATTTGCGGTAGTCGGATTTTTTCATGTCGCCGTTTTCCCAGACGACCATGGAGGCGACGGTTTCGGCGCCCTGGATGTGGGAGATGTCGAAGCACTCGATGCGGCGGGGCAGGTCTTCAAGCATGAGCGCGTCCTGGAGGGCCGACTGGACGGCGCGCTGGTTGGGCTGGAGGACGCGGAAGCGCTGCTGGTAGCTCTGGCGGGCGTTCTGCCCGGCGAGGTCGACGAGGGAACGCTTGTCGCCGCGCTGGGGGACGGAGATCTCGATGCGGTGGCCGGTCTGTTGGGTGAGGAGACCGGCGAGAGCTTCGCGGTCGGGGAAATCGACGGGGATGTAAATGTTGCGTGGGACGTAACGCTGCTCGATGTAGATCTGCTTGAGCAGAGCGGAGAAGAAGGCGTCTGGATGGAAGGGCGCGGATTCAGTGGGGTTGGGGGTATTTGTAACTGTATTGGGAGTTGTTTCTGGAAGTGTAACCGTGTCTGAATGGTTTTCCGCGAGGAATTCCGGGAGTTCCTCCCAGAAGAACTCGCGGCGATCGACGATTTTACCGCCGCGCATGTGGAAGAGATTGACGGCAATCATGCCGGACTCGTAGTGGAAGCCGTAGAGGTCGGCGTCGTCGTTGCCGGCGGAGGCGATGCGTTGTTTTTCCTGGAGCTGGTGGAGGGTGACGAGGAGATCGCGGTACTTGGCGGCGAGCTCGAAGTGCTGGGTTTCGGCGGCCTGCTGCATGCGGGTATCGAGGGAGCGGGCGAGTTCGCTGCTGCGGCCATCGAGGAACAACTGGGCGTCGCGGACGGCTTCGCAGTAGGACTCGGGGGTGGTGAGGTTTTCGACGCAGGGGCCGAGGCAGCGTTTGATGTGGTACTGCAGGCACGGGCGGGGGTGGTAGCGGTTGAGGTCGATTTTGCAACTGGGGATGAGGAAGCATCGGTGGATGAGCTCGACGATGCGGTAGGCGAGATTTCCTGGGAAGAAAGGGCCGTAGTATGCGCTTCCGTCCTTGCGGAGACGGCGGGTGACGAAGACCTTGGGGAAACGGTCGGCGAGGGTGAGCTTGACGTAGGGGTAGGTTTTGTCGTCGCGGAGGAGGACGTTGAAGCGGGGCTTGCGCTGCTTGATGAGGTTGTTTTCGAGGGCGAGGGCCTCGTGCTCATTGGCGACGAGGATGTATTCGAGATCGACGGCTTCGCGCATGAGGGAGCCGGTCTTGGCGTTGGCCTGGGAAGCCTCGAGGAGGTAGGAACGAACGCGGGAGCGGAGGTTTTTGGCCTTGCCGACGTAGATGACCTCGTCGTCGGCATTTTTGTAGAGATAGACGCCGGGCGCGGTGGGGAGAGTACG
>CAZWSD010000446.1:0-3153 GCA_964636535.1 uncultured Acidobacterium sp.
TACAACACTTACACCCACGTGGGACTTCCGCCAGGACCCATCTGTAACCCCGGCCTTGGCTCGCTCCAGGCGGCTATGCACCCGGCAAAGACCAGCTACCTCTACTTCGTCGCCGCCACCGCAAACCCCAGTGGCCGCTCCCGCTTTTCCAGCACGCTCGCGCAACACAACAAAGACGTAGCGGAATACCGAAAAGCACTGCGGGAAGCAAAGCAGCACTGAAACTTACGGAGATACCAGAAGATTGCCTAACCCTTTCAAGTCCAGACCGATCGCCATTGCGCTCGCCATGTTGCTGCCCGCGCTCACCGGATGCTTTGTCCACGTCCGCCGCGTCCCTCGCGCGCGCATGCCAAAAACCATCCTCTCCGCCACCGCCGAGCAACTCTCCTCCCTCATCAATCAGCGATATGACCAGATCCACTCCGTGAGCGCCCAGGTCAGCTTCCAGCTCACCGAGGGCGGAATCCTCAAAGGCAAGGAAAAAACCTACGCCTCCTTCAACGGCTACGTCCTCATGCGAAAGCCCGGAAACATCCGCGTCATCGGTTTCGTCCCCGTCATCCACTCCCAGGCCTTTGACATGGCCTCCAACGGCAAACACTTCACCATGATCATCCCGCCCAAAAACAAGGCGTTCACCGGCACCAATCAGGTTACCCACGAGTCCAGGAAACCCCTCGAAAATCTCAGACCCTATATCTTCTTTGACTCCCTCCTCATTCAGTCCATCGCCCCCACTGATCTCGTCGTCTTGACTGCCGACACCAAAACCGTCATCACCCCAAAACACAAACACATTGACATCCTCCCCGAGTACCAGCTCACCATCCTCCGCCGCAAATCCCAAAACAGCAACGTCCTCGTCCCAGAGCGCGTCATCCACTTTGACCGCGCCAACCTCGAACCCTACGAAGAAGACATCTACGACGCCCAGGGAAGCGTCGAAACCGAAGCCACCTTCGGCCCCCTCAAAACCTTCGATGGCCAGCAATTTCCCTCCACCATCACCATCAAGCGCCCCCTGCAGGAATACCAGATCCTCGTCGCCTTCCAGAACATCCACTTCAACCTCCACCTCAACGACGATCAGTTCCGCGTAAAAATTCCCAAGGGCATGCCGGTCACCCAACTCCACTGAGCGCCGGCCCTGACCGGCCTCACCAAAACTCGCCAGATTCATCGCACGCCCCAGACGTCTCATCCTACCGTCGTATGTCCACCGTCCCTGCACCCCAGCCCGCCGCCCGCTACCGCTACCGCTACCTCACCGATAGCTACCTCTTCCGCTGGGAAAACCAAACCCTCCGCGCCGATCTCATCCTCACCCTCCCCATCGCCGTCTGCCTCGCCATCGGCATCGCCATCGGACATCCCGCCGCCGGCATGATCGCCGCCGGCGGCGCCATGAACACAGGCTTCGGTCGCAAACAGACCATCGCCGGCAGCTACCTGCCACCCATGATCTACGTCACCCTCGGCATGGCCTTCGCCGGCTTCCTCGGCGTCCTCATCGGCCATAACAGCCTCCTCATGGTCGCCGCCGCCGCGCTCCTCGCCTTTGCCTACGGCATCCTCACCTCGCTCCCAGGCGGCTACGGATGGGTCGGCCAGCAGTGTGTCATCACCTATCTCGTCGCCTCTGCATTCCCAGCCTCTCCCCTCGACGCCGCCGCCCGCGGCGCCCTGCTCTTCATCGGCGGCGTCATCCAGCTCCTCCTCTCTTCCCTCCTCCTCCGCATCTTCTCCGACCTCCGCGCCCGCGTCGTTACCCTCCGCCACACACTCCTCCAGGAAGAAGCCACCCTCCGCGCCCTCGTCCTGGACACCGCACGCTCCCTCCACAAGCGACACATGCTGGACTCCGCCATCCCTTACGCCCTGCGACTCGCCTTCGTCATCACCCTCGGCACTGAGATCTATCGCCGGCTTCACTACCCCAGCGGCTACTGGATCCCCATGACCGCCTTGATCGTTCTACGCCCCGCCGTCACCGACACAGTCAACCGCGCCTTCGCCCGTGCTCTCGGCACCATCGCCGGCGCGGCCATCGTCAGCTTCTGCCTGGCGCACATCCAGCCCAACCTCATCTCCCTCGCCATCTTCACCGTCCTCTTCGCTTGGATCTCCTTCGGCATTGTCAACGTCAATTACGCCCTCTTTTCCGCGGCCATCACCGGCTACATCGTCTTCCTGCTCTCCCTCGACCAGCTCCCCGGTCACCTCGTTGCCCAACGCCGCGCCATTGCCACCCTCATCGGCGCCCTCATCGCCCTCACCGTCCGGCTCTTCGTCATCTCCCGATACCGCTCCGTCTGGAACAAAGCCATCACCGCCTTCGCCAGACGATAGCCAACTCCCCTCGGGAACCGATCCCCCCCAACCTGCGTATGCACTCGCACCGCACTTCTGGAGGCATGAATGCGCCCCATTGCATCGCTCTCTCTTCTCCCGCTCCTGTTGGCAGCCACCCTCTCTGCCCAGCCCCGGCCACAACCGTCCTGGAAGACCTATCCCTGCAACCACGACTATGGCAACACCAACAACGTTCACCTGTTCGCGCCCAGGGTCCAGGTCTGTCAACTCCGTCGCATCCTGCTCCAACCCACCGACCGGCTAAACGTCCAGAACTTAAATGGCGGCATCCAGCTCTATGGTCAGGAGCGCAACACCATCGCTGTCGAGGCCACCGTTGTCGTCAAGGCCGACAGCCACGCACAGGCCGAATCCGTCGAGCGCCGCATCACCATCCACACCAACGGCGTCATCCGCGCCCAGGGCCCCCACTCCTTCCTCGTCGGACCCACCTGGTACGTCAACTACCGCCTCTTCGTCCCTCAAAATATCGCCGCCCATCTGCATACTGAAAATGGCGCCATCGACCTGCATCATCTCCTGGGAAACGTCCGCGCTGAAACCACCAACGGAGCCTTAACCCTCGACAATCTGGCCGGAAATATCCACGCCCGCACCATCAACGGAGGCATCAGCGTCCGCCTCCGCGGAGACACCTGGCAAGGCGACGGACTCTCGGCGCAATCCACCAATGGCGGCATCGATGTCAAAGCTCCACCCACCTACTCCGCTCCCCTCATCCTCGGCACGGTCAATGGCGGCCGCTCCATCCACCTCCCCACCACGCAAAGCGTGCAG
>CAZWSD010000447.1:0-3150 GCA_964636535.1 uncultured Acidobacterium sp.
ACGGTCATGCACAACTTCGCCCCGCTACACGACGATCCGCGCTATCATCAGCTGATTCAAAGGATGAATCTCAAACATCCCTCTACGCACGGGAGGAGCCATGCTGCTCGGTAGAGTCAAATCAGCTTACGATCCAAGATTGTTCCATCTCCGCAATTACCTGGCGGTAGAATCTCTGCCGGCACCCCCCACCCACAACATGTTTGAGCACACCGACGGATGGCCCATGCTCGCCAACGATCAGTTCAACTGTTGCACCTCCGCGGCCGCAGGCCACATGGTTCACCATTGGACCGCCGCCAATCAGGATGCCGTCCTTCTCACCGACAAGGACATCATTGAGGCTCACGCCAAACTCACCCGCGACCAGCTCATGGAACCCGTCTCCATGCTCGACGCATTACGATTCTGGCGTAAGATCGGCATCGGCAACCACCGCATCTATTCCTACATGAGTGCTGGTCATGCACAGCCCAGCACCCTCCGCGGCCTGATTTTCCTCTTCGGCGCTGCCTACGTCGGACTCGATCTCCCCAACTTCGCCATCCTCGGCACACCCGCCCAGGTCCTCGCCACACCCTGGCAGCTATCCCCGAATACCTCCCCGCAGGACGCCGCGCCCCAGGAAAAGAACGGACACTGCGTGGCCACCGTCGGATACGACGAAGACAATGTCTATGCCGTCACCTGGGGCACGCTCAAATCCATGTCCTGGGATTTCTTCACTCTCTATACCGATGAAGTCTACGCAGTCCTCAGCACTGATTGGGTGCAGCAGGACAAACAGTCTCCCTCCGGCTTTGACATGAAAACCCTCGCTCGCGATCTCTCCCTCGTCGCTCACTAGGGCCTGCTCAACTCGACCGGCTCCGCCGCTTCACCCGCATACCGGGATCCATACTGCGGGCTTTCGCGCACCTGCGCAACAGGACTATAAACTCCCGATATGAAGATTACATCCTACGGAAGGCCCACTTTCAGCGCCAGCGCAGTCCTGTTTGGAATTATCGCGCTGCTCTGGCACGACCCGGCCACCTGGCAGACCTTATGGCAACTCTGGAGCCTGCCCCACGGCCGCCTCATCGGCGTGTGCCTCATGGCCGCTCAAATTGCCGCCGGCATCGCCCTGCTCCACCCGCGCTCCGCCCGCCCGGCTTCGATCATTCTGGCGGTCGTCTATTCGCTCTTCTCTCTGGTCTGCCTGCCAGGCATCGCCTCTGCCCCTGCCGTGTACGCACACTATGAGAGCTTCACCGAGCAGTTTTCCTTATTCTGCGGCGCCCTGGCCCTCTTTGCCGGAACCCTCTCCACAAAAGCAGGCGCGGCGCTATTCACCCGCCTCGCCCGCCTCGGCCTTGGACTGTGCGCAATCTCCTTCACCCTCGCCCAGATCTTCTATTTCCGCTTCACCGCCAGCCTGGTTCCCACCTGGATTCCACCCAGTCAGACCTTCTGGGCTGCGCTCACAACCGTCGCTTTCGCCCTTGCTGCGGCCGCCATCCTCATCCACCGTCACGAGCGTCTCGCCTTGCGTCTCATCACTCTCATGCTGGCCCTCTTTGGCCTCCTTGTCTGGCTTCCCCTTCTCATCGCCCACCCCCAATCCCACAGCAACTGGTCGGAATTTGCCCTCACCTTCCTGATCACCGGTGCCTACGGGGCAGCAGCCGAATTGCCCTCTCGCTGATTCCAACGGAAGGTCCGCTCCACCATCCGGGCGTCACCACAAAAGCAGCTAATCTGCCTCCTCCTCATTCCCAATAACCACAAATCTCGATTCCGAGGTTCGGAAGACCGTACCCACACCCACTCACCTGCAACTTGGACTCTAACAAATCCTGCGCACTCGTTATGCCCGCGAAGCTCTCACCTCCTCCGGCCCCCCCCCCGCAAACGAAGGACCGCAACTCGCCCGGTACCCTAACGGGAATGAGCGAGCCACACCTCGCCGGCCAGAAGCCCGGCCGATATCCCCACGAAGCTGCCGGCAATCACATCGCTGACGAAATGCCAGTCACCCAGAATCAGAAGCGCTGCCGCAATCAGCAGCAATACCGAGAGTGGCACGATACTCCGTCGATAGAGCCGCATGAACACACCCGCAAAGGCGCCCGACAGAACCATGTGGCCGGAGGGAAAGCTGCTCCGCGAAGAGCCTTTCAGAAGATGGAAAGCATGGTGGGCTCCGTGCAACACCGCCGTAGGGTTCGGCACCCCGAACAATAGCTTGAGCGTGCTATCGTCGAACGCATATGCGCAGATCGAGGTCAAGCACGCAAGCAAGGTCGCTTCACCAAGAGGCCACAGATGTCCTCGCCATATCCGAGTCAGAATCAACGCGACCGCAACAGCCCCTTCGATACTGATAAGCACTGCGCCTGCAAGTCCGGTCGCCAGGCTTTGCGTCGATGGCAAAAAACCATGCACTCCACGGGCTATCGACACATCGCCGTACCGGAACATCACAGCTGCTGCCAGCGTGCATATCAACAGGGATACGACCCAAATCACATACGGCAGGCGTTCCGTATTCCGTTCCAGCCCGCTTCCGTTCTGCTGCTGAGACTTGCTGACACGTTGAAGCAATAGGTCTCTCCTCATCGCCGCCCGCCGCGGCACTCTGCTTACGTTCGTTCATACTGCCCTGTCGAATTCAAGGTCGAGACAGTGGGCGCCGAGCATGTTTCCCGATACCCGTAACCAGACTCCTTCGGCAGAAGGTGGTGGCTACCTTTCGCGCGCGCCGGCGATATTAAAACCCTCAGGCCCGATACACCGCCGCAACTCAGCTGCCGGCAACTGACGCATTCAAATCATCAATGCTGGAATCTTGATCGCCGCACCCTGTAACAGGATAAAAATCTCAAGTCGCTGTCGAAGACACTCGGTTCTAACCATTGTATTTGTTTGTTCTCTGCCTGATCATCTGATGAGCGCCGGAGCAAAAATAGGCCACAGGGCGCCGCTTGAACGGAGCTTTGCGGCGGAGTAAAAGTAGGCCACCGCCGGATCCTGGTTTCGCGAGCTTTTGCCTTTCGGGGCTGGTTCATGGAACACCGGAGGGATGTTCGGAGTGGAGATATACGGGCGTGTACGCCAAGCTCGCCATCCGGGAGCGAACTCTGGTTCTGCTCGACGCGGCAACCGGCC
>CAZWSD010000448.1:0-3150 GCA_964636535.1 uncultured Acidobacterium sp.
CTGGGGAGCATGACGTAGAGCATGGGAGTGTCCTGCGGGGCGGTGCCGAGTGCGCCGGGGACGGGAGTGTTGTAAAGCGGGATGGGCTTGGGGATGGACTGCGTCCATGCGGGTTGCGCGGATGCGGGCAGGGTGGAGGCGAAGGGTGCGGCCAGGGCCAGAAGCAATGAAGCGAGACGTAGGGTTTTCACGCGCTCCAGTATAGAGAAGCGAGTGGTCAGCTGTGGAGAGCGGCGATGAGGAGAGCTAATGCCTGTTGCCAGGCGCGATGGGCGTCGTCGGCGGTGAGGCCGCAACCGGCGGCGTATGCGGTGAAGGCGAAGCCGTGGGTGTGTTGGATGCGGGCGGCGCGGAGGACGAGTTCGATACGGGCGTGGCGTTGAGGCAGTGCGCGGAGTGTGGCGGTGAGGGAGTCGAGGAGTTTTTCGTGGGCGGGGAAGGATGCGAAGAGGATGGGGTTGCGGGAGAGGATGTCGAGGTAGGAGGCGCAGAGATGGAGAGGTGTGGGGTTTGTTTCTGTAACGGTGGAGGTTACTAAATCCGTTGCGTCGAATTCGTAGGGGTCGGGTGCGTCGGGGGTGGTGGTCCAGAGGTCGCATTTGGAGGTGAACCAGGGGGAGGCGGGCGCATTAAGGTGGCGGAGCGCGTGGGCGAGGGCTGGTTCGGCAGCGGCGGGCGGGATGGACTGGATGGCGGAGTCGAGTTCGGGGCCGGCGAGGCGGAGGTCGCGCCAGGCGAGGGTTTGGTCCGCGGTGTGAGAGTGCCAGGGGACGATGATCCGCGGCAGATCGGGAGCGATTTCGGCGGACCAGTCAGCTTCCATGGGCGTGACCGGTTTGCTGGAGGAGGTAGTTGAGGAGCAGATGTTCGGCCCAGTAGCCGTCGCGCGGGGATACCTGGGTGGCTCGGTTGGCGGAGGGGTCGGGGTTGGCGAGGTAGGCGCAGTGGCCGCCGTGGTGGGTCTCGATGAAGGTGACGTGGGGGTTGGCGAGGAGCGCGGCGCGGGTGGAAGGCAGCATGCGGATGAAGGGATCGTCAGTGGAGTGAAGAATGAGTGTTGGAAGACGGAATGTGGAGGCGTACTGGGAACTGGCGACGGTGTTGTAGTAGTCGTCGGCGTCGCGAAATTGGCCGTAACGGGCGACGATGTATTGGTCAAAGTCGCGGAGGGAGCGGAGGGGTGTTTGAAGGGCGGATTGGTAGAGGCGTGGAAATAATTGGGCCTTGTGGCGGAGGCGGCGGCGCATGTTGCGCAAAAAGTGCCATTCGTAGATACGGTTTGCGGGCTCGTGAAGGGCAGCGGAGGAGGGTGTGAGATCCATGAGGGGCGAGATGCCGATGACGGCTTTGAGCTGCGGGGGTGGTGCGTCGCCGTATTCGCCGAGGAGCTTGAGGATGAGGTTGCCGCCCATGGAGTAGCCGGCGAGGGCGATGGATTCGAGATGGTGGTCGGCAAGGATGCGATCGATGACCTTGGCGACGTCCGCGGAGCGGCCGGAGTGGTAGATGGTGGGCGAGAGATGATCGGTGCCGCCGCAGCTGCGCATGTTCATGCGGACGACGTTGGAGCCGGCGGCGAGGGCGCGGGCGGCGTTGCCGAGGATGTATTGGGAGCGGGATGAGCCTTCGAGACCGTGTAGGAGGATGTGGGTGGGACGAGTGCGGCGGACCTCGGGGGGTTGCCAGTGGCAGTGACAGAGGATTTGGGTGGGGCCGTACTGGTCAACGGGGCCTTCGACTTCGATGAGGAGGGATTCGGATGGTGGGAGGGTGATGTAGCGGGGGAGGAAGTTGCCGGCGAGGGTTTGGAGATGACCGTTGCGCAGGAAGCGGCGCGGGACGAAAGTCGGCGGGGCAAAGTCGGCGGGGGTGGTTGGGGGTTCGATGAGGAGATCGCCCGTCGCATCCCGGTGTGCGGGAGTGGTCATGGATTTATTTTCGCCGAAGCGGTGCGGGGATCGGGCATGGGGGAAATCTTGTGTGTGGAATGGGGCTGCGGGAGGGTGAAAATGGGGCGGCTAGTGGGGATCGAACCCACGACATCCTGAGCCACAGTCAGGCGTTCTGCCGCTGAACTATAGCCGCCACACAAGAGTTGATTGTAGCATTTTGGGGGTACAGGCCGAGGGTGAGGATGCGGGCGAGCAGCAACGGTGGCGCACCTGAGAGGGATGAAGGAAAGTGATGAGCGGAGTGCGGGAACCCGAGGTGCTTCCACCATTGCGCGCAAGGTGGGCGGCGGGCAGCCGGTTGCTGTGCGATGACAATCTCGATTTGCTGGCGCACCTGTTGGATGACTGGTTCCGAATTCCGGGGACGGCGATACGGGTGGGTTTTGACGGGCTGATCGGGCTGATTCCGGGCTTTGGGGATGTGGCGGCGGGGCTGGCGTCGCTGATTCTGATTGTGGCGGCGTGGTTGCGCGGCGTTCCTTACGTGGCGCTGGCGCGGATGGCGGTGAATGTGGGGATCGAGGTGCTGGTGGGGTCGGTTCCCTTGGCGGGCGACGTGTTTGTGGTGGCGTGGAAGGCGAACCGGCGGAATTACAAGCTGATGACGCGACACATTGCGGAGCCGCACCGGCATGCGTGGAAAGACAAGTTGTTTCTGGCGGCGCTGGTGATGGGACTGTGGGCGGTGTTCGTGGCGCCGCTGGTGGTGATTGTGCTGCTGGTGCGCTGGCTGGCGAGGTGAGGTGTTTGGATAGACTGGGTGCAACTCGCAAGGGGGGATGCAGGTTTTGAGAATTCTGCATGCGATACAGTCGCTTTCGCCCGCTGAGGGCGGGCCTCCGCAGGCGGTGCGGAATTTGATGCGCGCGTATCCGGCGCTGGGCGTGCAGGCGGAAGTGTTCTGCATGGATGAGCCAGGGGCGGAATTTCTGCGGGATGTTGGCGGACGGGTGCACGCGGTGGGCGGGCGCAGGAGCAGGTTTGGGTATTCGGCGCAGGCGCGGCAGTGGCTGGAGGCGCACGCGGGCGAGTACGAGGCGGTGGTGGCGCACGGGATCTGGAGCTATCAGAGTCTGGCGGTGCGTGCCGCGGCGGCGCGGCGCGGCGTGCCGTATGCGGTGTTTCCTCATGGGGCGCTGGACCCATGGTTTAACCAGCGGTATCCGCTGAAGAAGCTGAAGAAGTCGCTGTTCTGGCG
>CAZWSD010000449.1:0-3145 GCA_964636535.1 uncultured Acidobacterium sp.
TCCTCACGTTGATCCCAATATCACCGTAATCGCCTTCAAACTTGATCACCGGCAGCCGCTCATACGTCGCTGCCTTCCGCGCATGCTCCGCCGCTTGCACCTTCTGCTCCAGCGCCTTCAGATCCTCCCGGTTCGCCAGCGCCTCTCCAATCGCCTGCCCTCGGTCCATATTCTCCAGCGGCGCAAACGGAACCTTCTCCGTCGCCACGTACTTCTGGCCCAGGGGAAGTCCGATCGCGCGCGCCAGCGCTATCTTGTCCTTCTGGTACGTGTCCTGGTCGGCAATCAGCGCCTGCTGTTGCGTCTGGTAATCCACCTGCGCCCGCAATACATCCAGCTTCGGCGCCGTCCCCGCGCTGTGACGGTCCTCCGCCTGGCTCAATGACACCTTCGCCGTCGCCAGCTCCGCCTTGTCGGCCGCTATCTGCGCCTTGTCCGCGATCACCCGCAGATACCCATTCCCTACCGTCAACACCACCATCTGCCGCGCATCCTCGGCCGACAGCTTCGAAGCATCAAAGTCATGCTTCGCCGCAAGATAGTTCTGCAACGACGAAAGATCCAGCAGCGACCACCTTAGCGTGCCACGGATATCCGTATACCCATACGGCCCAATAATCTTCGGAAATCCCGCAATCCGCAGTCCCGACGCCTGCAGGTCGGTCTCCTGTTCCGCCTCGGTGATCTTCCCATTCACCGTCGGCAGAAGATTCTGCAACTGGCTCAGCTCCGCCCCACGCGCCGACTGCGTCGCCTGCGAAGTCAGTATCAGTCCCAGGTTGTGCTGCAATCCCATCTGGATCGCCTCATCCAGAGACAGCCCGATCACCCCGGGCTTCAACGTCTGCAGCGCCACACTGCCCTGGTACGTCGCGCTGTTGATCTGCGGTTGAATCACCTTGAGCGGCGGCGGCGGCGAAGACACCCCTCCACCGGCCTGTTGTGCCCGCGCATGCGGGGCTGCCAGCGCCATCCCCAGCAGCGCACACCACAACAGCGCGCTGGTCCTGACTCCCTTGCCAGCTTCAAACACGTGAATAGGGTTCCTCTTAGGTTCCAAAGAGAATAGGTTGTCTGCCAATGTTGTCTATCAATAAAGTACGTCCATTGGATGCGCATGGACCCCAAAAACTGTGCAAAACTTTCCCGCTAAATTTCGCCCCCGCGCGCACCCTTCCACAGGCCCCTCAAAAAAACACCCCTGCACACCAGCGCCCCAAAAAACATGACGCCTTTGAACGCCGCCGCCTCGCACACTGCTCACACCACCGCTGCCATCCCCCAATGCGCCAGTTGGTTCGCTAGAGAACACAGCGCCGAGCGAAACACCAGGCTCACATAGCCCGCCGTCCAGCCCGCCGAGCCGGAAACCCTCCCGATCTCCTCCGCCGCCGCCGCATTCGTCCTGCCCAGCACCGCCCGCAATACAAACACCGCCCGCTGCCCCATCGGCAGCTCATCCAGCCAGCTCCGCAGCTTCTGCCGCTCCCCACCCAGCATCGCGCTCATTCTCTCTCTGGAATCTCCCGCCGCATCCTGTTCGTCGGTCTCCACTCATCCCCCAATCGAATCCCCGGATTCCCCCACCGCAAACGACTCCGGTTCACGCTCCCGCATCCACACCAGCGCGCCCTCCGTCACCTTCCGCCGAACCCTCTCCTCTGCCCCCGGCTCTGCCGCGCATGGGTCCAGGTCCGAGGCCGCAACGATCTTCTCCACCAGCGCCAGCGCCTGCTCCTGGTCGCCCATCAGAAGCGACGCCAGTTGGAAAAGCTCCAGCCCCGTCTGCTCGGCCCGCGCCACCCCCGACCTTCCCTCTTCCACGCATCCCCCGTTCGACATTCCCTACCCCCTCTCCCTTCGCTTCCTGTATCCTCATCTCCGCGCTTTTCCAAGTCAACCTGCACCTGGCCTACACTTAAACCTCAACACGTTCTTGCCCTCAGCCTGCTTTTCGCAGAGAAAATTCCAACTCCTCTCCCACCACGAATCATCTCACTTCACCACAACCGGTCCCGGCATGCGCAAATCAAAGCAAATCACGAACAGCCTCTTCCTCGGACGCGATACCTCCTGGCTCAAATTCAACCGCCGCGTCCTCGAAGAAGCAGAAGACCCGTCCAATCCCCTCCTCGAACGCGTCAAATTCCTCGCTATCACCGCCAGCAACCTCGACGAATTCGTAGAAATCCGCGTCGCCGGCATCCTCCAGCGCCTGGAAGACGGCTTCAACGGTATCGACCCCGACGGACGCTCCCTCAGCCAGACTCTCGACCTCGTCGTCGATGAAATGCACGCCTACGTCCAGGAACAGTACCGCTGCTGGAACCAGCAACTCCTCCCCGAGCTCGACCGCGCAGGCATCCGCGTCCTCGAATGGAACCAGATGGACGAAGAAGCCCGCCAGGCCGCCAACACCTTCTACCAACGAGAAGTCGACCCCCTCCTCACTCCCATCACCATCGACCCGGCCCATCCCTTCCCCCGCGTCCTCAACAAGGCCCTCTGCGTCGCCTTCCTCCTCCACAGCAAGCGAAAAGCCACCAGCGACCCCGTCCTCGGCGTCATCACCGTACCCCGCGCACTTCCCCGCCTCGTACCACTGCCCTCCGCCGCCAACACCCTCGACTACGTCTTCCTCCAGGACCTCATCGAGCGAAACGCCTCCACCATGTACCGCGGCTACGAAATCCTCTCCAAGGCCGCCTTCCGCGTCACCCGCAACAGCAACCTCTACTTCCAGGAAGAGGAATCCAGAAACCTCCTCGAAACCGTCCGCGCCGAGCTCCACAACCGCCGCAAGGGTGACGCCGTCCGCCTCGAAATCGAGCACTCCGCTGACCCCGAAATCATTGAGAGACTCCGCGTCAACTTCGAACTCGACCAGTCACAGGTCTACCGCACCGACGGACCGGTCAACCTCTCCCGCGTCATGCAGCTCTACTCCGACGCTCCCCGCCCAGCCCTCAAATTCACCCCCTTCGCCCCTCGCGAGCTCCGGCTCCACCGCAACTCTGCCGACATCTTCGACGAGCTCCGCCACCGCGACATCCTACTCCACCACCCCTACGACTCCTACGACGGAGTCGCCAGCCTCATCGAATCCGCCGCCCCGGATCCCAACGTCGTTTCCCTCAAGCAGACC
>CAZWSD010000450.1:0-3142 GCA_964636535.1 uncultured Acidobacterium sp.
GGGGGGGGTATGAAAGATAGAATTGCGAAATCGCATCTCGGCCGCGTCATGCTCATCGCGGCTGCGTGGTGTTCGGGGTCCATTGCCGCTTCCGCCGCGGGTGCCAACCTAAGCGCGACCGCTCCGCAGGGCGATCAAGGCCAGCAGACGCAAAGTACAACCGGATCGAGCTCTGCCAAAACCCGGCCTGCAACGAAAGCGCCGTCGAACAACCTGCACGAAATCGTCGTAACCGGCTATGCCCGCAGCATCGCACAGTCTATCGAGACCAAACTAAAGGCTATAAACATCGTAGACGTCATCTCCGCCGAAGGAATCGGGCACTTTCCTGATTCAAATCTCGCGGAGGCCCTGCAACGGATAACGGGTATCCAGATCACCCGCAATCAGGGTGAGGCGCAATTTGTCAGTGTGGAAGGTCTGGATCCGGATTTTACGAACACCCTGTACAACGGACGACAACTGCCATCGGGAACGGGTACCAGGGCGTTCGACTATCAAGTGCTACCTTCGAGCTTTGTACAACAGGTCGAGGTCTATAAGTCCCCAACCGCGAACCTGCCGGCAGCAGGCCTCGCAGCAACGATCAATATTCGAACATTGCATCCCTTGAGCTACGGGAAAGAACGCGCAATGCTCACTGTACAGGGATTATACGATCAACAGGCGCGGCAAGGCCCAACTCCGAACATCGCAGCGCTCTATACCAATACGTTCTTTCATCACCGGCTCGGTTGGATGATTGCGGCGAACCTCTATGAGCGAAATGTTGACGATCAAAGCGTCGATACAACTGGTGTGCTGCCCGATCCAACATACGCCGGGCCGGGTACGCATTACCGGATATTCGGCTTAAATACAAACGATCAGCAAGGCCTAGATCGGCGAATGAGCCTTGAGAGCATGGTTCAGTACAAGGTAAATGATAACCTCGAGCTGCAGTTCGACACTCTCGAGTCCGAGTTTGATAACTGGTACAACTACAATCAGGGCAATAACTGGTATCCGGGCGCGTTTGCGCTTGGTCCTGAGACGACGGTCAGCGAGACTGTTGCGCCAAATGGCGTCGAAACTGCATGGAGCGGGACAAACGTCTTTCAGTGGCTACAAGCCAATAGATACAATTACCAGCAATACCTGACATCAAATGCTCTCTCAGCGAAGCTTCGACTCGGGAATTGGAAGGTAAAGTCAGAGGCATCCTTCGGGCAAGCCCGTGAAGAAGTAACGAACATGTATGTAAGTTGGGCCACGAAAGCTCCGGGCGCCAACTTCTCCTACAATACAAATCAGGATCCCGGCGGTCCAGTGAGCTTTAGCTTCTTCAACGGATATAACCCCAACGATATCAATAACTATTACTTCTTTGGGCAACAGGGCTCGTACAAGGAGCCGACAACCGACAAAATCTGGAACTTCAGCGCCGATGCCTCTCGCTCACTGGACAACGCTTGGTTGAGCAAGCTGAGATTCGGAGCAAACTACAAGGATCGCGTTTTCGGAAGCAGGCCAAACGGTATTGCAGCTACGACGAATGGCTTTCCGTCGAACATGACGCCGTACCTGATGATCGAGAACAATCCGACTTTCTTCTCGTCGTACGGTGGTCCTGCGCAATTTCCCACCAGCTTTCTGACGGTGAATCTCAACAAATTCTACGCAGCGTTCCCGCTGTCGAACTTTGTTGCAGCGAATCCGCCTGTGCAGAACCTCACGCGAACGACGCGTGTCGAGGAGAGGGTCGGGTCCGCCTACGGCGAGTTGCTATTCAAGACTCCGGGATCGCGTCTGACGGGAAACATTGGACTCAGGCTCGTACGTACCGAAGTCCTCTCGAGTGGTTACGTGCCTGGCCCTGGAGCGACACTGACCTACAAGTTCGCAGGAGGCAACGACCTTGTGTATAGCTCGCAAGGGATATTCGCGCGGTCACATTCGTACTTCAATGTGATGCCCGACCTGAATCTGACATACAGAATCAGAAACGATCTGTTGGCGCGGTTTGCCGCGTCGCAGCTTATAGAGCAGCCGGACATCAATCTGCTTGGGCAGGCGAGTAGCCCAAATGCATCAACTGCTTACACGCCGGGTGTGCCTTGGATCGGCATACTGAGTGAAGGGAATCCGGATCTGAAGCCGTACCGCTCCAATCAGTTCAATCTGTCGCTGGAGTGGTATTACGCACCACGGAGTATCTTGGCGGCGATGTTCTTCGACAAGCACCTGATGGATCTTGTGGAGACCACTTACACTCATCAGACCGCGCAGGTGTATGTCGGAACACAAATTGTGCCGATTGACTTCTCTGTTTCGCAACCGGCGAACGCAAAGCAAACTGATCTTAGAGGCGTAGAGGTTGCTTGGGAGCAGCCATTTTTGTTCCTTCCGGGCTTCCTGCGATATCTTGGCGCACAGGCCAACTACACTCACATTTGGACGCAAAACCAGGTTCTGGTTCAGGGCCAGCCGGCGCAGCCAGTCACTGGGGTCTCCAACAATACTTACAATGCGGGTATCTATTATGACACCGGGGTATTCGGTGTTCACGCGAACTATAGCTATCGCGGCGCGTGGATTGCTGACCCAATTAGCTACTTTGGCGATGGTGTCTATGTGAAGGGCTATGGGCAGCTTGATATCGGTGGTGACTACCATCTGACTCATTGGTTGACGCTGAATGCGTCCGTGATCAACGCAACTCAGGCAGCTGCGGAGCAGGTCGATCGGTACGGAATAAATCGCCTCTACGACCTGCCCGGCAGACGGTTTTATATGGGATTCACCGTGCAGTTTTAGGGGAGAAGTCAGAGAAGTGTAGGCGGACCGAGAGCACGTCAAAGATTAGACTGCGAAGCTCCGGTGTTGACTGGGAGAAAGGCGGATGGCGGGATTCTCGCGCCCATTCTTTTCCTCGAACGACAGGCTGCGCAGGAGGTTTGAGTGATTACGCGTCGAGATCTCATTCAGGCTGTGGCGACGGGCGCCGTGGTCGGCACATTGATTCCAGTGGCAGAGGCGCGCAGCGCATCACTGCAAAGTGGGAATGGGTGCCGCGCGGAAATCGGCCGTGAGGGCCCTCTGTTGGCAACGCCACCGGGTTCCCTCAAGCGGTGGATGGGTGCTCGGTACGGTGCGTTCCTGC
>CAZWSD010000451.1:0-3136 GCA_964636535.1 uncultured Acidobacterium sp.
GTCGAATTCCCCCCCACCATGATCTTCCCCATCAACGGCAGCTCAATCTCCCCCGAATCCATCACCCTCACCTGCTGCGTCAGCTCCGGCTCGCGCAGTACGGAAACTTGCAGCAGATCCCCCGGCCCGATCACCACGCTCTCCGGCGGAGATACCGGAATCCGCTCCGCCCCCGCCATGCCGCCTCCCAGCGCCGCCACCGCGGCCAAAACCCAAAGGCTCCTAAGACGCCCACGCATACACCGGCCCTCCCTTCCGCTTGGCCACGCCGTTCAACACCACGCCAATCTCCGCCCCTTCCGGCATCTGCCGCAGCAGCATTTCCAGCGACTGCAGCGCGTCCCCACGCAGCGTCTGCCGTTCACGCAACACCATGAGCGCCGCATCGGCCTGTTGCGCCAATACCGCACCATCGGCCACCGGCAGGTACGCCGGCCCATCCATCACAATGTAGTCATACTCGCGACGCCACGCCGCCACCAGTTCCTGCATGCGTTCCGCGCCCAGCAACTCCGCCGGAAATTCCGGCACCACCCCGCGCGGCAGCACCGCCAGGTTCGGCAATGCCCCATCCCGCCGCACCGCCTGCACCCGGTCCGCGCCCATATCGCCGATCAACTCCCCGCTCAACCCGGGCGTCGCAGCCCCTCCTGCCGAATCCGCGCTCCTGAAATCCGCTTCCACTAGCAGCACCCGCGCCTTCTGCCACGCAAACGCCCGCGCCAGTTGCGCCGCCACCGTCGTCTTACCCTCACCGCCCACCGGGCTCGTCACCAGAATCACCTGCGGCTCCCGCCCGCCGCCGCGCACCTGCAGCGCCGTCCGCAACAGCCGGAACGATTCATTCAGCCGCGCCTTCACCTCTGCCGGCATCCCCGCCCGCGGCAGCACCGCGACCCCGCCCAAACACCCGCCCAAACACCCGCCCAAACCCCACTCCCGCGCCACCCTCCCAATGGAAAACCTCTCCTTCCCACCCACCTCCGGAATCGCCGCCAGCACCTTCTCTCCCAGCAGTTCCTCGGTCTCCGCCTTCCCATGCAACCGCTCGTCCGTCATCTCCGCAAACACGGCTGCGCCCAATCCCAGCACCAGCCCGCCGCCCAGCCCGATCGCCTCATCCTTCGGAAAACTCGGGCCCTTCGGATGATCCGCCGCTGGCACTCGCGCCGGATTTACCACCTGCAGGTTCGTCGATGCCAGCCCTGCCAGCACTCCCGCCTCTTTCAACTTGCCCAGCAGACTTTCATACAGATTCCGGCTGTCGCCCGCCTCACGCTTCACCAGTGCGTATTGCACTGCCTTATCATTCAACTGGTTTACAAGTTGCTTCTGCCGCTCGAAATCCGCCCGCGCGCCCGCCTCCGCGCGCTCCGCGATCAGGTAATCCGTGTGCGCCCGCTCGCCCAGCCGCTTCACTTCCTTCCCGATCGATGTCTTCAACGAGGCCCGCTCCGACTCCAGCTCCGCCATCTCCGGAAACCGCGCACCATACCGCTTCGAATCCAGCGCTATCTGCGCATTGACCGCTGCTTCCTTGGCGCGAAGCGTCTGAATCAGCGCCAGCGAATTCTGCACACCGGTCGACTCCGGCGCGTTCCCGCCCAAGTCTGAAATCAGCTCCGGATCGCTGCTCTCCGCCGTCTGGTAAATTGCCCCTTTCAATATGCGGTTCGCCTCATCGGCCGCCAGCGTCTTGTTCAGCGCCTCCAGCCGCGACAACATGATGTTGTTCTGCTCGTCGTCGCCAAACATCCCCGTCGCCCGCTGCAACTCAATCGCTCGCTTTTGAAGTGCCTCGGTCTGCTTCTTCAAATCGCTCAGTTGCCCGGAAAGCCAATGCGTCGCTTGCGTCGTCGCCGCATACCGCGCCTCAAAGCTGTAGCCCATCAGCGCCTGGATCAGACCATTCACCACCGCGGCAGCCCGCTCCGGGTTCCGGTCTTCATACGAAATCCGAATCAGCCGCGTCCCGCTCACCGGATACACCTGCAGATTCGAATGAAATATCTTCAGCGCCGCATACCGCCGATTAGGAGCATCCTTCAGCGGAACGTTCAGCGGTTCCAGCGGATTGCGCCAGAACTCCATTCCCCGTTGGAACAGATACGGCTTGCCGCCAAAGTACGCTTTCGTCTTCTCCAGCCCCAGTTCCTCGATCACCTTCAGCGCCAGCGTGTCGCTCTTCAATATGTCCACCTGCGTCTGCAGCGTCACGTCGTAGTCCAGCGCATCGCTCGAAACACTCCGTGCGCCATCCTCCGCCATCGCCGCCAAACCCAGCGGACTGCTCTGGTCCTTCTGTATCTCAACCTCTCCGGTCGCCTCATACCGCGGCGTCGCAACCATCCAGTACAGCGTCACCAGCAGCACGCACGCCGCACAGATTCCCGCCATCCACCGCCACCGTCTCCTCAGAAACTTCAGCACGTCGCCCGGCGTCCATCCGTCGTCCACGCGCACCCATCCCCCGGCCGCGTCCGCTCTCCGCTCGCTCATCCCTCGCAGTGGCAAGTCACGCTTCGTCATCAGTTCCGCAACAGCACCACCGATCCGTCGAAGTCAAAACTAAAATCCATCTCGCTCAAGCCCATCCCGCTCATCACATCGCGCAAACGCTTCCGATCCTTCGTCTGAAATAGAAAAAATCCGCTCCCGCCCGCGCCCACCAGCTTGCCGCCCAGCGCCCTGCCCGTCCTCCGCGCCGCGCAATAGATCTCATCCATCCTCGAGCTGCTCATCCCCTGCGACCTCCGCCGCTTGCTCTGCCAGTGCTCATGCAGCAGCCCGCCAAACTCGTATATTCGTCCGCTCTCCAGCACCTGCCCTATCTCCCGGCCCAGTTCCTTCGTAAAGTGCAGGCTTTTCAGCATCAGCTCCTCGCGGCTCTCGCAGCCGCTCTTCTGCTCGTGCAGCAAAGTCGAGGCGCTCCGCGTCCGCCCCACAAAAAACAACATCAGCGAGTCGCGCAGCTCCATCAGCGCCTCATCGTCCATCACCAACTGCCGCAGTCGAACCGTGTCATCCCGCCCGTACTCCTGGCACAGCAGCCCTCCATAGGCGGCGATATATTGGTCCTGCTTGCCCGTCGGCTCCCGCAACCGCTCCATTTCGATCTCAATCGCATTCCGCGCCA
>CAZWSD010000452.1:0-3130 GCA_964636535.1 uncultured Acidobacterium sp.
CAACCTGACGATGGAAGAGCAGGCAGGTGAGATTGACAAGGTAAAGCGATCTGAAAGCGGCATGATCGTGGATCCGGTGACGATGGAGCCGGAGCAGCTGATTTCTGACGCGCTGGAAGTGATGCGGCGCTACAAGATCAGCGGCGTGCCGGTGACGCGGAACAAGAAGCTGGTGGGCATTCTGACGAATCGGGACCTGCGATTTGAGACGCGAACGGATATTCCGATCAGCGAAGTGATGACGAAGACCAACCTGATCACGGTGCCGGTGGGGACGACACTCGAACAGGCCGAGGAGATTCTGCACCAGCATCGAGTGGAAAAGCTGCTGGTGGTGAACGACCAGTACGAACTGAAGGGTCTGATCACGGTCAAGGACATCCAGAAGAAGCTGAAGTATCCGAATGCGTCGAAAGATGAGCAGGGGCGGCTGCGCGTGGGCGGGGCGATTGGCGCAACGGGCGACTACCTGGAGCGGGCGGCAGAGATGGTGAAAAGCCGGGTGGATGTGCTGTCGATTGATTCGGCGCATGGGCACACGTCGCGGGTTCTGGAAGCGATTCGCGAGGTGAAGAAGCGGTTTCCGGAAGTGGACCTGCTGGCCGGCAACGTGGCGACCTACGAAGGGGCGAAGGCCGTGATAGAAGCGGGGGCAGACGGCGTGAAGGTGGGGATCGGGCCGGGTTCGATCTGCACGACGCGCATGGTGACGGGAGCCGGGATGCCGCAGATTACGGCGATTCTGGAGGCGACGCGGGCGGGCCGCGAGGCGGGAGTTCCGATCGTTGCCGATGGGGGCATCAAGTACTCGGGCGACGTGGTGAAGGCGATTGCGGCGGGCGCGCACGCGGTAATGATCGGGTCGCTGTTTGCGGGCGTGGACGAGAGTCCCGGCGAGACGATTCTGTACCAGGGGCGATCGTTCAAGGCGTATCGGGGGATGGGATCGCTGAGCGCGATGGCGCAGGGCTCTGGCGAGCGGTATTTCCAGGGGCCGAGCGACGGCACCGAGGACGCCAGCACCGAAGGGGTGGTGGCGCGGGAGCGCAGCAGCCAGAACCGGCTGGCGAAGTTTGTACCGGAAGGCATCGAGGGCCGCGTGCCCTATCGCGGACCGCTGGAAGCGAATGTATACCAGCTGGTGGGCGGGCTGCGCTCGGGGATGGGCTACCTGGGCTGCGCCAGCATCGAGGAAATGCACAAGAAAGCGAAGTTTGTGCGGATTTCGAGCGCAGGATTGCGCGAAAGCCACGTGCATGACGTGATCATTACGCGGGAAGCGCCGAATTACCGGGTGGAGTAGGCGAAATCCGTGATCGACGGGGCGGCCGCGGCCGCCCATTTTGCTTTTTGACGCCATGGCTTGCGAAGCCGATTTGTGTGTGGCGCGCAGGAGCGACGGCAGTTGACAGATGGGCCGCGGAAGATGATGCTGAAGAGTTTTTGGTTTGGGAGCCAAGCAGCATGGCGAGCACATCGCATCGAGCATTGACCGTTGCAGAACCGTATCTGATTCAACAAGACTATGGCGCGTACACGCCGGAGCAGCACGCCGTATGGCGGGAGTTGGTAAATCGGCGCATGTCGCAACTTCGGGAGCATGCCTGCGAGGAGTATCTGGATGGCTTTGAGAAGATTGGTCTGCAGGTGGATTCGATTCCCAATCTGGCCGAGGTGAACCGGCGACTGGAACCGCTGACGGGCTGGAATGCGACGCCGGTGAGCGGATTTCTGCCGCCGGATGCGTTCTTTGAGATGCTGGCGGCGCGGCGTTTCCCCACAACGACATACATTCGCAGCCGGGAGTCGATGGAGTACACGCCGGAGCCGGATATTTTCCATGACGTGCTGGGCCATGTACCGATGCACGCGCATCCAGTGTTTGCGGATTTCCTGCAGCACTATGGCAAGGTGTGCGCGACGGTGATGGGCGATAAGGAGAAGCTGGAGCGGATGGGGCGGCTGTTCTGGTTCACGGTGGAGTTTGGGGTGATTCGGCAAGGCGGCGGGATCAAGCTCTACGGGAGCGGGCTGATCTCGTCGCATGGCGAGTCAGGCTACGTGATCCATGGTGGGCCGGAGATTCGCGAGTTTAACCTGGAGCAGGTGCTGGAGCAGGAGTTCAAGGTCTCGGAGATGCAGAAGGTGCTGTACGCGGTGGAGTCATTCGAACAGGTTTACGGAGCCGCGCAGGAAGCCGAAGCGCGGCTGTGCCGGTAGGGGGAATTGGCCGCTTACCACTCGATCAGAAGCATTTCGCAGCAGAAGCCCGGGCCCATGGCGGCAAGGATGCTTTTTGTGCCGGGCGCGGGGCGATGCTGCCGGATGACGTCATCGAGAACGACGAGAACGGAAGCGGAAGACAGGTTGCCGACACGGCGCAGCGCCTGCCAGGAGACGGCGAGGGCGCCGCGGCTGAGACCGAGCGCGTCTTCAGTGGCTTCAAGGACTTTGGGGCCTCCATTGTGCATGAGCCAGCAGCCGATGTCGGCGCGGGTGAGCTGGTGGGAGGCGAGAAAGCAGTCGACGTCGCGGCCGAGGTTTTCGCGTACGACGGAGGGAACGTCGGGCGAGAGGAGGATCTGGAAGCCGCGTTCCGAGATGTTCCAGCCCATGACATATTCGGTGTCTGGATAGAAGACCTGTGTGTGGTCGAGGATGCGCGGCGTGGATCGTGCGTGCGGGGTTTGGTCGCCGGCGATGAGAACGGCGGCTGCTCCGTCTCCGAAGAGGCCGGTGGAGATGAGGTTGGCGACGGAGAGATCGTCGCGCTGCCAGGTGAGCGAGCAGAGTTCGACGGCAAGCAGGACGGCGTACTGATCGGGATAAGCCTTGACATAGTCGGCGGCGCGGGCCAGGCCGGCGGCTCCGGCGACACAGCCGAGGCCAAAGAGGGGGTTACGGCGGATGTGGGGCGAGAGTCTGAGGCGATTGACCAGGCGCGCGTCAATGGACGGGCTGGCGACGCCGGTGACGGAGACGAAAAATATGGCGCCGATCCGATTCCGGTCCAAGGGCGCTCCGTCAATGGCGGATTGCCGGATCAGGGACGCGATAGAGCGCTCGCCGAGGTTGAGAGCGGTTTCGATCCAGACGGTGTTGGCCTTGCCCCAGGGATCGAGGAGACGGT
>CAZWSD010000453.1:0-3109 GCA_964636535.1 uncultured Acidobacterium sp.
GCAAGCTGCCTGAGCATGCGACGTTGTACATCGCGGGGCCGCGGACGGCGACCATTTATCTGAACGGGAAGCAGGTGGGGCGGTTTTCGCTGAATCTGGATTTTCCAATTGCGATTCGGGTGTATGAATGCGATGTGACCCATGCGCTGCGTGCTGGCAAGAACGTGATTGCGATTGAGGCGGTGCGCGGGCCGCACGACGGGAACGGCGCGGCGAACCGGCTCAGTGTGCAGCAGACGCGCGGGCAGGTGCTGGCGGTGAAGATAGTGCCGGCAGCGCGGGGAGTGGTGGCTGCTCCGCTTGTGATGACAGATGCGCACTGGAAGGCCACGATGAATACGGTGGCGGCGGGATGGCAGGAGCCTGGCTTTCATGATTCAAGCTGGCCCGCGGCCGATGATCTAGGGGGGCTGGAAAGCTCGATCAACTTTTTCCAATGGAATGCCGATGCGGGGATGTACGCATGGCCGGGATACGACGGTATCTCGCCGTTTTTGGCACATTATGCGCTGAAGGCGATGAAGGTGGAGCATGCGTATCCGGGGCTGGGCGGGATTGAGAATGCTCAGGCGCTGGCTGAAAATGGATCGGGCGAGCTGACCGTGACTCTGCCGGCCAGGCATGTAGCGCTGCAGAATGCGCCGCAGGTTCTGCTGGACTTTGGGCGCGAAGTGACGGGGCGGCTTGAGTTGCAGACGGCCTCAAACGAACCGGCGGAAGTAACGGTGCAGTATGGTGAGTCAGAAGAAGAGGCGATCCACGGGCCTTGGCTGGGGATCGATCCGGTGTATATTCCCGCGCATGGAACGGCGTATGGGCCGAAGAGCGCGTTCCGGTATGCGATTGTGCGCTTCACGGGCGGGCGGGAGACGCAGTTCAAGACGATTCGGCTGGATGGCATTGCCTATCCAGTGAAGTACCGGGGATGGTTCGAGTCAAACGATCCACTGGTGAACAAGATGTGGACCGTGGGGGCCTACACGGCGCACCTGTGTATGCAGGACGACATCTGGGATGCGCCGAAGCGCGATCGCGGCCGTTGGATGGGCGACCTGGACGTGAGTGGGCGGACGATCAACGATGTGTTCGCCGATCATTTCCTGATGGAAGACACGATGAACCGGTTGCTGGGGCCAAAACCTGTGATGCGGCATGTGAATGGAATTCCTGGCTACTCGGCGTTCTGGGTGACGGGCGAGAAGGCGTTCTATCTTCACACAGGCTCCATGAAGCAGTTGGAGAGCGTGCATACGCGGATGGTGCAGTTGCTGAATTATATGGAGAAGGATCTGAACAGCCAGAATCTGTTCTCCGATGAGACGCATGCATGGGCATTTGTGGACTGGTCGCCGGAGATGCATGGTTATACGCCGCAGACGCGGATGGCGACGCAGGCGGAATACTATGCGGCGTTCCGGGATGGTTCGTATCTGCTGCGGGTGCTGCATGACGATGCGAATGCGGCGAAGTTTGAGCGGAAGGCGCGAGAGCTGAAGGCCGCGGCACAGAAGTACCTGTTGGATGCGCAGGGTTCCTACGGAACCCGCTGGCAGCCGAATGCGTACGCGGTGGTCTCGGGGATGGCGAGTCCCAGGGAGTATTTGGCAATCTGGAAGCAATCGTTGAGCGACGTGGGGCGGCACCAACACAATCGCTACATCATCACGCCTTACTATAACTTCTACGTGATCTGGGCGATGGCGAAGATGGGGCATCGGCGTGCGGCGATGCACTGGATTCGGCAGTTCTGGGGCGGCATGATCAACGAGGGGGCGACCAGTTACTGGGAAGGCTATGATCCTTCGTGGTACAAGGGCATAGATTTCCACGAGTCTCTGCAGGCGGACAATACGACGGGCTTCCACACGAGCCTGGCGCATGGATGGTCCAGCGGGGTTACGCCATGGCTGATGCGGCAGGTGCTGGGGATTGAGCCGACGGCGGGCGGATTTGCAAAGGTGAATATCCGGCCCGACCTGATTGGACTGCAGTGGGTAAAAGGCGGCGAGCCGACGCCGCACGGCATGCTGAATGTGTCGATTCGTAAGGATGATGGTTACGTAACGACGATCGATCTGCCGGCAGATGTGGCGGCGCGGGTTTCGGTGCCGGTTGCGAGCGCGAATGCGCAAGTAATGGTAAACGGCAAGCCGACGAAGAGCACGCCCGCGGAAGACGGGAGGCGCGCCGTGGTGACGCTGAGCGGGCAGGGGACCTACACGGTCAGGAGCCGGTAGTGTGATTGCAAGGTGACCGGACCTGAAGCCGGTCGTTGAAGGAGCGGTCTTTCTCGAATGAGGAGGGCCGCTTCCGATTTTCTGTGTGGGCAGCAGGCGGATGGCATGAGGTCCACGGTTCCGACTGTATTCAATGCGATCGGCGCAAATCCCGGCGTGTGGGCCGGGAAAGTGAACGATTCTGGCGATCTCGGTTCTTTTGTGGGTACGCGGTTGATTCCATGGGGTGCAGTACCCACTCTCAATGAATCACCCCCGGTGTTCTTGCGGGGAGTGCTTGATTCTAAAAGATCGCCAAGGGTGTGAGCCGCGATGGGGGGGCAAAAGCGGTGCCTCGTTGAGGGCGTGAAGGCGCAAAGGAAAAGGGCGGCTGGTGGGCCGCCCTTTTTGGGTGAGATATCAGGAATCAGTGATCGAGTTATGCGGGTGAGGGGCTGCCCTCGGGCAGGCTGCCGGTTCCGCGGTCAGGCGCGGGCTTGAGAACCTGGGTGGTGTCGGCGGCGGCGGCCGAGCCGCCTCCGCCGGAGGGCTTCAGCGGCGGGAGGTCCTTGCCTTCGATAATCATGCGGATTTCTGCAGCGTCGATGGTTTCGCGTTCGAGGAGGGCGGTGGCCATCTTGTGCATGATGGGGTGGTTGTCATTGATGATCTGGTGGGCGGAGCGGTAGGCATCGTCGACCAGGTGGCGGACCTCGGCGTCGATCTGGCGGGCTGTTTCCTCTGAGAAGTCGCGGTGCTGTGCGATCTCGCGTCCGAGGAAGATCTGCTCGTCCTTTTTGCCGAAGGTGAGGGGGCCGAGGCGGCTCATGCCGTACTCGCAGACCATTTTGCGGGCGAGGTCGGTGGCACGCTCGATGTCGTTGCCGGCGCCT
>CAZWSD010000454.1:0-3099 GCA_964636535.1 uncultured Acidobacterium sp.
GGCGCATCCAGCAGAAACGACACATCTACCGGCGAGCGCCCATGCGCCGCCGCAACATCGTTCAGCGAGAATGGCTTCATCACACTCGCAGGCTGGGCCCGCAGCAGAGATCCGGGCACGAGGCAGATCAGGGCAAACGTAACGGCGGCAGCTCGCAGCTTCATGGCCATCCTTTTATCAAAGACTCGAGTCAAGGGACTTGGCCGCGGTCGATTTCCCCGCCCCCAACGCCCGCTCAAACCCTATAGAATTTGCGAGCACCGCGAATCCTACAAAAGTCGGATTCCAACTCTATCTCCGTTATGTTCCCATTTCCTGACGCATCGTTGCGTCGGCCGCCCATGCAAAGAGTTCCGCGAACTGTCAAAGACCGCCACCACCTTCGGAGCTCCTGCATCCTCGGGAACCCGGAACCCGCAAAGCCTTTGATCAGCATCCTCGCCCCAGCGTACAATCCACCCCAAATGCCGCTCCTGTCCTCACCTCCACCGCTGCTCTCCGGCGGCATCATGGAGATGCCACGCTGACCTCCCATGCTTGAGCGGAAGTGCGAACAATTCGCTCGCGTCTATCTCTCGCGCGCGCCCATCGCCTGGCGCGCCTTGGCATCCTTGTGCCTGCTCGCTCTTGCGCTTGCGCACCCGGCGCCCGCATCTGCCTTCACCACCGCCACCGCTACTCCCGCGGAATTCACCCGCAAGGTCTGGCATATCCAGAACGGCCTGCCGGAGGAGACAGTGCAGGCGCTTGCCCAGGCTCCCAACGGCTATCTCTGGGTCGGCACCACCGGCGGACTCTCCCGTTTCGGCGGATCACGCTTCGTCAATTTCAGCAACATGACCACTCCCGAGCTACCGGAAGATAACGTCTTTTCACTGCTCGTCGCGAAGGACGGCACGCTCTGGCTCAGCACCGAGGGCGGCGGCCTCGTGCATTATGTGCATGGAGTCTTCCACGACTACTCAGCAAAGCAAGGCCTCGCCGACAACTTCGTCCGCTGCGTCATGCAGGACAACAAGGGACGCCTCTGGATCGGTACCGATAAGGGCCTCTTCCGAATGGTCCACGGCGTCATCCACCACATCGACACCTCCCAGGTCGCGCCCAACCTCGCCGTCCATGCCATCATTCAAGATCGACAGGGCCGCGTCTGGGTAGGCGGCTCGCGACTCCTCCGTTTCACCGGCAGCAACGTACGCGCATTCAAACTCCCCGGCGCTTACAGCCAGAATCGCGTCAAATCCATCCTCCAAACCAGCAACGGAACCATCTGGGTCGGCACCGTCGGCGGACTCCAGCGCCTCGTCGGCAATCACTTCGTGCGCATCCCCGGAATCAACGGAACTGTCCGCACCCTCCGCCAGACATCGGATGGAACCCTCTGGATCGGCACCATCGGCCACGGACTCTACACCTGGAGCCACCACACCCTTCGCAAACTCGACACGAATGGACTTCTCCCCAGCAAGACCGTCCTCGATATCTTCGAAGACGCCGATCATCAAATCTGGATCGGCACACAGGATGGCCTCGTCCGACTCAGCCGAACGCCCGTCCGCGTCATTCCACTCCCCGGCGGCTCAGACCCCGATTACGAAACCGTCTCCTATGACCACAAAGGCACCATCTGGGATGTCGCCACACGCGTCTACGCCATCCGCAACGGCCGGGCAAAACCGTATCACTTTCCCGGGCTGCCCAACGTATCCGTGCGCGACGTCTTCACCGATCGCCAGGGCACAACATGGATCGGAACAGACGGCAGCGGCGCCTACCATCTCACCCCGCACGGCATCGTCCACTATTCCGCGCCTCACACCCTCGTCAACAACTTCGTGCGCGTCTTCCTGCAAGCCCGCGACGGCTCCATGTGGATCGGAACCGACCAGGGTTTGAGCCACTTGGTCGATGGCCACACCTATAACTACAGCATGCGCAACGGCCTCGCTTACTTCAGCACCCGCGCCCTCATACAGGATCGCAAGGGCAATATCTGGATCGGCACCGACCAGGGATTAAGCTGCTGGAACGGCCACCGCTTCGTCCAGAACGCAGCCACCCGCGCGCTTCGCCATGACAAAATCTGGTCCATACTCCAGGACTCCAGCGGCGTCATCTGGTTCGGCACCCGCAACCACGGCCTCTTCCGCTATCTCCATGGCCAGCTCACACAGTTCACCACCAGCCAGGGACTTGCCAGCAACGGCATCTACCAACTCCTCGCCGACCATCACGGCCGCTTCTGGATGAGCAGCCCCAACACCATCTCTTCCATTCCACTCAAAGTCCTCGACAACGTCGTTCTCAAGCCGGGCCTGCACCTGCCCGTCACCATCTACAACATGCCCTACGACGCCGATAACGCCCAACTCTACGGCGGCCGCCAGCCTTCCGGCTGCCTCGGCCCACATGGCGACGTCTGGTTCCCCAGCAACAAAGGGGCGGTTCACGTCCTCTACCGGCCGGTGCCGCTCGAGCGAGCGCCCAAAATCCTCCTCACCAGCGTTACTGTCGACGGCACGCAGATGCCGGCCTCCCGCCTGCATCATCTCTCCGCCGATTCCTCGCGCCTGCAAATCGCATTCACTCCCCTCTCCCTGCAATCGCAGGACGACATCCGTTTTCGCTACCGTCTCGTTCCCTTTGACCGTTCCTGGACCTACTCCGGCTCAACCCGGGTCGCCACTTACACCAATCTCCCAGCCGGACATTACCGCTTTTACGTCGTCGCCTTTCGCCTCGACAATCCCTCCTCCACATCCGAAGCGGTCCTCTCCTTCCGCAAGAATCCCCACTTCTATGCCACCTGGTGGTTCCTTACCCTGGCCGCCCTTTCGCTTTGCCTGGCCAGCCTCGCCGCCTACCGCTGGCGCATGCGCTCGCTGCAGTTGCGCTTCAAGGCCGTGCTCAACGAACGCAGCCGCCTCGCCCGCGAAATGCACGACACCGTCATCCAGGGATGCACCAGCATCTCCGCGCTCCTGGAAGCCATCTCCAGCCTCGAACGAGAAAATGAAAACCTCCGCGAAGAGCTCCTCAACTTCGCCCGCACCCAGGTCCGCACCACCATCGATGAGGCCCGCGAAGCCGTCTGGAATC
>CAZWSD010000455.1:0-3093 GCA_964636535.1 uncultured Acidobacterium sp.
GAGCAGATGCAGGTGGAGTTCATCGAGGCGTGGGCGGACGACGATCTGCTGGCCGAGGCGTTTGCCGAGCGGCTGCGGGCAAGGTGGGAGCCGTATTGCGCGGAGACGGGCGAGCGAATTCCGGTGCTGTTTACGGCGCACAGTGTGCCGTGCCGGACGGTGCAGACGCCGGCTCCAGACCCGGAGAAGCCGGATCGGCCGCCGATGCCGGCCGATCCTTATAACTTTGAAACGAAGAAGACGGCGATGAATGTGGCGGCGAAGGTGCGGGGACTGGGCCAGTGGTATTTCGCGTTCCAGAGCCAGGGGATGAGCGGCGGGCCGTGGATTGGCCCTTCGGTGGAGGAGACGCTGACGGCGCTGCGGGACGAGGGTGTGCAGAGAGTGGTGATCCAGCCGGTGGGATTTTTGTGCGACCACGTGGAGATTCTGTACGACATTGATGTGAGCTTCAGGGAGTTTGCTCGGGGTCTGGGGATGGAGATGCGTCGGCCGGAGTCGCTGAATGAATCGGCGAAGCTGACGGAGGCGCTGCAGGGGCTGGCCGAAGGTGGGCTGGAGCGGCTGCGGGCGGCTGAGACAAAGGGACGATGAAGCGGGTTGCGGTAGTTGGAGGCGGGATCAGCGGAGTGACGGCGGCCTGGCAACTGTCGCGGGAACGCGCGGGCGGGCGGGCGGTGGAGTGGGTGCTGTTCGAGGCGGGAGCGCGGCTGGGCGGGACGGTCGAGACGGAACGGCGCGGCGGATTTGTGATGGAGTGCGGGCCGGACTCGTGGGTGACGGAAAAGCCATGGGCGCGGGAGCTGGCCGAGGAGCTGGGACTCGCGGATGAGGTGATTGGGTCGAATGACGCGATCCGGCGGACGTATTTGCTATGGGGCGGGCGTCTGGTGGCGCTGCCGGGTTCGATGCGGATGATGGTGCCGGTGGATCTGGAGGCAATTGCGGATTCGCCGTTGTTCAGCGAGGGGGCGCGACGGGCGTACCGGCAGGAGCCGGAGCGGGCCGCGGAGTTGAAGGCGACGGCGCTGCCGGAAGGCCGGGATGAGAGCGTGGCGAGCTTTGTGCGGCGGCATTTCGGCGATGAAGTGACGCGGGCTGTGGCGGCGCCGCTGCTGGCTGGGGTGTTTGGCGGCGACGTGGAGCGGCTGAGCGTGCGGGCGGTGATGGAGCCGTTTGTGAGGATGGAGCAGGAGCACGGGAGCCTGATCCTGGCGCTGCAGCAGCGACGGGCGCAGGCCGGAAGGTCGCTTGGTTCAGTGTTTACGACGCTGCAATCGGGGCTGGGGAGTTTTGTGGAGGCGATGGCGCGGGAGATTGCGCCGGAAACGGTGAAGTTGCGGACGCCGGTGAAGGGGATTGCGCGGAGCGGCGAACGGTGGCAGGTGGGTACGGCAGGCGGCGCCGAAGAGTTTGACGCCGTGCTGGTGGCGACACCGGCTGATGTGACGCGGCGGTTGCTGGAGCCGGTGGAAGCGGAGACGGCTGGATTGCTGGAGATGGAGGCGAGTTCGGCGGTGGTGGTGGCGCTGGCGTTTGACCGGGAGCGAGCGCGCGGACTGGAGATTCCGGAGGGATTCGGGTACCTGGCGCCGCCGCAGGAGGGGGACGAGGGTTCGCTGCTGGCGTGTACGTTTGTGAATCAGAAGTTCAGCCATCGCGCGCCGGAGGGCGGAGTGCTGCTACGGGCGTTCTTTGGCAACCGGGCGGCGGGCAAGCTGATGAAATTGCCGGATGAGACGGTGCTGGAGCGGGCGCGGGGGCAGGTGGAGCTGGCGGTGGGTGAGCTTCCGTTGCCGGCGCATGCGGTGGTGCGGAGATGGCCGCAGTCTCTGCCGCAGTATGGGGTGGGGCACCTGGACCGGATGCTGGAGCTGGAGGCGCGGGCGGCGAGGCTGCCGGGGCTCAAGCTGCTGGGGAATGCTTATTACGGGGTGGGATTGCCGGACCTGATGCGACGGGCGCGAGAGGCTGCGCGATCGGTGGCGGGGTGAATCCGGGTGGACTGGGGCCGGTTGCATGATCGCATGAACAGGCGGATAAATTTGCCGGGATAAAAATATGCCGCTCCGGGCGGCAGATCATGGCATCCCTATGTTGATTGCCGCTGATTATGCGGGCTGGCTGATGGTTGCCGAGCCCGTGGAAGGGTAGGCGAAACGCGGGCAAATCCAAGGTTAGAGGCGGGAAGAGTCCGGTGGGATGCATGTGCGAATTGAGGCTGAGCGATTTTCCGTTTAGCATGGAGATTCGCCGGTATGCGCCGAGCCGGGCGCAAGAAGCCGAACAATCGGAGTTTGCCAAGTTCGATTTCGCAGGACAGGCTCCGGAGAATTTGCAAGACAAAATTGGCCGTGGCGTGTATTTTTTTCGCCATAGGGGAACAGTCAGGTCCGGGGCCGCTGATGCGGTTTTGGGAAATTCATTGCACGCCGCGATGTGGGTATCGCGTGCGCGCCAAAACAAGTGACGGGTACGCTACAACGATGTATACGGGAAGCTCCAAGGTGTTGCGTCGCATTCTCTTCACGGCAGGGCTGGCGGTTGCGTTGCCGGTATCGGCCTGGGCCGCTGGTGTGCAGCCGGGGACTAATATGTTTACGCCATCTTCGAAGCCTGCAGGCGAGATATTCGGTCTTGCATTGCTGGTGCTTTCGGTTTGCGCGGGCATTTTTATCGTGGTTGGCGGGATGCTTCTTTACGCGATCATCCGTTTCCGGCGCAAGAAGAACGACACGTCGGAGCCCCCCCAGATATTTGGCAGCACGCAGATTGAAATGGCCTGGACGGTGATCCCGATTCTGATCGTGGTGGTGCTGTTTTTAGCCTCGACGCGATTGATATTCGCCATCCAGGAAGCTCCCAAGCCGAAGCAGGCGCTCTCGATTACTCTTGTGGGCCACCAGTTCTGGTGGGAAGTGCGCTATCCGAAGTACGGCGTGGTGACCGCGAACGAGATTCATGTGCCGGTGGGCGAGGCGACATACTTCAAGCTGCTGTCGGCGGACGTGGTGCACAGCTTCTGGGTTCCGGAGCTTGCGGGTAAGACGGATTGCATTCCGGACCATGTGAATACGACGTGGATTCTGCCGA
>CAZWSD010000456.1:0-3089 GCA_964636535.1 uncultured Acidobacterium sp.
CTCCCGGCAACATCGACCTCATCGCCGCGCAGACAGGCCAGACCCAGGCCGCCCGCCACCCCAGCGAAGCCTTTAAATCCACCTACTCCCCCGGCGAACCCGTCGTGAACGACTACAACCCACCCTTCGGCCCCTACGCCTATCCCCATCAACGACATGAGGCCCATCAGCTGGACCAGACCTACGCCACCCTCATGCTGACCCTCAAGGGCCGCAAAGCCAACGAAGCCAAAATCGACAGCGACGACATCAAGAAGGACGTCAGCGAGCTCGTCAAACTCAACCACCAGTCCATTCCCTGGGCCTGGTATCAGGAAGGCTTCGGCAACGGCAAGGGAGACCACCATCCCGCCTACATCCCCCACCACAATGCCCCACAATACTTCGGCTACATCCGCGAAAACCCCAGAATGTGGGCCGGCGAACATGGCCTCCTCGACTTCTTCACCGTCATGAAGAACCATCAACTCCCCACCAGGAGCGTCGTCTTCATCAAGGGCGGCATGCTCAATTCTTTTGGCTGGAAACCCGCCGATCCCGCCGCCCAGAGCGTGCTCGGCGACGACGACCACCCCGGCTACTCTGACTCCCAGATCTCCGAATCCCTTGTCGCCAAGGTCATTGACACCATCGCGCGCGGCCCCTACTGGAAAAACTCCGTCATTATCGTCCTCTGGGACGACTCAGGTGGCTTCTATGACCATGTCCCTCCACCCACCTTCGAAGAGTGCCCCGACAAGCATCCCTGCGGCGACGGACCCCGCATCCCACTGCTCCTCATCTCGCCCTACTCCAAAACCCACGCTATCGTCTCAAACCCCGGCGACACCGCATCCTTCGCCAAGTTCCTCGACGTCCTCTTCAAACTGCCGCCGCTCGCCTCACTCCCCGACGAAAAACCCTACATGCCCGAAGGCCCGCGCGACACCAACCCGCGTCTCACCAACCTCCTCGGCGGATTCAGCGCCGCCCGCCTCGCCGGAACCATTCCACCCGTCCCCGCATCCCAGGCCATCATCCCCAACCATGTCATCAACACCTTCCCGCCGCCCATGACCTGCAAGCAAACCGGCGTCATGCCCGTCCATGTCCCCGGCGGACTCACCGCCCCTCCCAAGGGCTTCACCAACCCTCTGCCCTGAACCATCCCGCCCACATCCGCTTCCTGCTCGCGGCTGTGGGCGCTCCCTCTCTCAATCTCCCGCCGCGTCGCAGGCCCCAATCGGCTCCAGCATCCCGTCCGCCCAGGCCACCGCCTCCTGCACGTTCCGGCTCAAGCACCCTCGATCCAGACCCTTCCGTTCCGCAATCTCGTCGCACTCCCGCCAGCCGCAGCGCTCATGCCGCTCCATCCAGCGCAGAAGCCAGCCCTCCTCATTCCACGAGCCCATCAGCGCCTCGCGAATCACCCCACGAAGGCTGATCTTCCCCACCGCCTCCTCCATCGAAATATGCAGCATCGCCGGAAGCATGCTGAATAACCCCAGAAGGTACTGCTCCCCGCTGGCATAGCCCCCCAGCGCCGCGCTCAACTCGCAGAATCGCGCCCTTACCAGCGCCATCCGAAGCACCTCCCAGGACCTCCTCGGGCAAAGCGCCGCCGCAATCGCCAGCATCGCAACCCGCCGGAACATCCCCTCCCCCACCGCAATCATCGCCATCTCTACCGAACGCACCCTCCACCGCAGCCCAAAACCCGCCGAATTCACGATCCGAAGCAGCCGGTAAGTAATCGACGGATCCCGCTGCACCAGCCGCGCCATCTCCGGAAAATCCAGCTCCTCGCCCTGCAGCGCCAGCAGCAGTTCCACCTGGGCCATCAGGTTTGACGGAATCACCCGGTTCCACGTCAGCTCCGGACGGCAAAAGTAATACCCCTGGTAAAGCTCAAATCCCTCCGCCACCGCCTGCTGGAATTCCCCCTGCGTCTCAATCTTCTCGGCCACCAGCACCGCTCGCCGGCCGCGCAGCCGCAACACCATCTCGCTACGCTCCTGCGGCGCGGTCTGCAAAAAATCAATCTTGATGTAATCCGCCATCTCCACCAGCGGCTCCATCCCCGCCCGCCACCGAAAATCATCCAGCGCAATCCGGAATCCCAGCGACTTCAGCTCCCGGCAGCTCCTCACCAGCGCCGCCGTCGGCTCTACCGTCTCCAGCACCTCCAGCACCGTCGTCTCCGGCGGAGCCACCGACGCCAGTCCGCTCGTCAGCGTCGACTCCGTACAGTTGATGAACGCCGCCTCGCCCCCCGTAAACCGGTGGAGATCATAGAGCACCAGATTGTCCAGCATCGTCCGCGTCGCCTGCTCTCCATCCCCGCTAAATCCCTCCGTCGGAGCATTGCGATACAACAGCTCATAACCGCTCACCCGACCTCGCGCATCCAGTATCGGCTGCCGCGCAACGTATCGTACCCCTGCCTCTGCCCGGCTCAATCCGGCAATCAAGGCCCCCGAAGCCATACCAGTCAAATCCGCCGCCAAATACGCCCCCGCCAAGCATCATCCACTGTCAGGTGTCTCTACCACCTCCCATCGGCGCACGGCACCGCCGACTTTAATCGAATTCCGCCCTCCCGGCATTTCCCCCTCCGTTTGCTTACAATACTCCCAACCATGTCCGCCTCCCCGTCCGTAAACGGCGACCACTCCCGCACCCGCGTAATCAGCAGAACCCGCCTCGTCCTGTTGATTCTTCTCTCCACACTCCTCGCACTCGCTTTCGCTCTTTCCTGGATCACCCGCGGCGCCGCCGCCCAGCTCGCCTATCTCCGCGCCCAGAATCTCGCCGGAAGCAAGTCCATCGTCAACACCCAGCCCTGGCAAACTGCCCGCGCCCTCGCTTCCACGGCCGCCACCGAACAAGAGGCGAAATACGCCCGCGAAGCCGAACAGCTCGCCGACCACGAAGTCGATCAGGCCTTTGCCGCCGCACTCCGCTCAGCCAATCTTCAAATGCGCCACCGCGTCCTCACCGGCCCCGCGCTCGCCCTCTCACAGCGTGTCGCACAGCTCCAGCAGGCAATCGCCCAGGACCAGCGCAATGTCGCCCGCCTCAAAGCCCAGGCCGCGGCGTCCACCGCCTCC
>CAZWSD010000457.1:0-797 GCA_964636535.1 uncultured Acidobacterium sp.
AGCTCAAAGCAATCCGCCGTTCTCATCGGCAACTGCGGCCCCGTCTGGCACGACGTCCAGGGCGTCCAGGAACTCGAAGTCGGATACAGCGTCCGCCGCGACCATTGGGGAAAAGGCTATGCCTCAGAGGCCGCCGCCGCCGTTCTCGCCTACGTCCGCGACTCCCTCCTCAAACCCGATCCCATCTCCCTCATCCGCCCCGGCAATCTCCCCTCCCGCCGCGTCGCCGAGAAAAACGGCGCCCGCCTCGAAAAAACCATCCACTGGCGCGACTATGAGCACTGCGTCTACCGATACTCCCTCGCGATATAAACAAAACAAAGCTCTTTCCCCTCCACTCTTCCCTGCCTTGCACCGTCACTTTCCCGGTTTCCGGGGTTGTCTTCGCCCACGTTCGAGTGAACAATACTCGCAACGGATCTTTTCAACCAGACCGACATGCCGACCAAACGAAAATCCAAGGGCGCGTACATGATCTCGGCCGTCGCCGAAATGTATGACATTCATCCCCAGACCCTCCGCCTTTACGAACGCGAAGGCCTCCTCAAACCTTCCCGCACCGAGGGTAACACCCGGCTTTATACTGATGAGGACTTAGAACGTCTGGAGTTTATCCTCAATCTGGCCCGCGATCTCGGCGTCAACATCGCCGGAATAGCCATCATCTTGCAGATGCGCGAGCGCATGGAGGAAATGAACCGCCAAATGCAGGGCTTCGTCGACTACGTCCGCTCTGAGATGCTCAGCCGTATGCAGCAAGGCTATCCGCAATCCGGCGCCATGGTTCCCACCCAAAG
>CAZWSD010000457.1:807-3081 GCA_964636535.1 uncultured Acidobacterium sp.
GGCCCATGGTCGTGCCGCAAACCAGGAGTAAAAAGTAGTCTTGCCTTTCGTCTTCGTACATCTCGCTGTCTCTCCCTTGTGCATCTTCCAATTACAGGACCTCGCTCCCTCCGGAGTGGCCGCCCTGCGCTTGCTCCTCGGCATCTCGCTGCTCGGCCTGCTCGCCTCCTCCGTCTTTACCCTCCTCGCCATCGCCGCTACTCTCCGCTTCCGCCTCGGCCGCGATTACTCCTCGGGCGACGCCCCTTTCCTGCCACCCCTCTCCCTCTTCAAACCCGTACACGGCGACGAACCAGGCCTCGAAGATCACCTCGACACCTTCTTCCGCCAGGACTACCCCGCCTACGAAATCCTCTTCTGCGCCCGCAGCGAACACGACCCCGGCATCCTCACCGCCCGACGCGTCGCCGCCCGCTACCCCCACATTCCCGTCCGCTTCCTCAGCACCGGCGAACCGCAATACATCAACGCCAAGGTCGCCTCGCTCGAATTCATGGACTCCGCCGCCTCCCACGACATCTACGTCATCAGCGACAGCGACGTCCACGTCGCCACCGATTACCTCCGTTCCATCGCACAGCCTTTTCGCAACCCCAATGTCGGAGCCCTCACCTGCCTCTACCGCGGCGAAGCCCGCCCCGGCGTCTGGGGCCAGCTCGAAGCCGTCGGCATGTCCATCGAAATGTCTGCCGGCGTCCTCGTCGCCAACATGCTTGAAGGCATGCAGTTTCTCCTCGGTCCCACCATGGCCGTAAGGCGACGGTGCGTCCGCGCCATCGGCGGCTTCGGCGTCTTCGGCAACTACTGCGCCGATGACTTCATGCTCGGCAAGCTCGTCGCCGACAAAGGCTACACCGTCCTGCTCTCCCGCCACGTCATCGATCACGTCATCGTTAATGAAGGCTTCGCCGACACCCAGAAGCATCAGGTCCGGTGGATGCGATCCACCCGCTTCTCCAGGCCCAAGGGCCACTTCGGCACCAGCCTCACCTTCAGCATGCCCTTCGGCATCCTCGCCCTGGTCGCCGCTCTCCCTCTGCACCTTCCCACCATTGGCTTCCTGCTCCTCGCCTACGCCGTTGCCATCCGCATGCTGCTGGCGCTCGTCATCGGTACCCTCGCCATCCGCGACCGCCTCCTGCTCCGCACCATCCTCCTCTATCCCATCCGTGACCTGCTCGGCTTCTTCTACTGGGCCGCCAGCTACTGGAGCGACCTCATACTCTGGCGCGGCCGACAGTTTCGCCTCTCAAAAGACGGCCTCATGGTCCCGGCCACCATCACCGTCGGCGAAGAAGAATCCGCCGTCTCAGCCGGCGCCTAACTTTTCACCTGTCCGCCTTCGCCTGTACCCTTGTTAAAAATGCTCCTCTCTGCCATCCGCTCTCATTGCTTTCAACCCGCTGCGCCGCAGGTGCGCCCCGCATGAGCACCAGCAAAATCGCCGTCATCATCGGCGCTGGACCCGCCGGCCTCACCGCCGCCCTCGAATTCCTCCGCCGATCCGACATTCACCCCATCCTCCTCGAAGCCTCGCCCACCCTCATCGGCGGCATCTCCTGCACCATCCGCCACAACGGCAACCGCATGGACATCGGCGGCCATCGCTTCTTCTCCAAATCCGACCGCGTTATGCAGTGGTGGACCGATCTCATGCCCATCGCCGGCGACCAGGCCGGTGAAGCTGAAGCCGCCATCCGCTACCAGGGCAAAGAGCGCCACGTCTCCGTCCACACCGATGCCTCCGCCTCCGACGACCTCGTCATGCTCGTCCGCCCGCGCAAAAGCCGCATCTACTTCCTGCGCAGCTTCTTTGACTATCCCCTCGCGCTCAACGCCCAGACCATCCGCCAACTCGGCTTCTCGCGCATGGCCAAAATCGGCATCGGCTACCTCCGCGCCCGCCTCTTCCCCCGCAAGCAAGAGAACACCCTCGAAGACTTCCTCATCAACCGCTTCGGAACAGAGCTTTATCTCACCTTCTTCAAGTCCTATACCGAAAAAGTCTGGGGCGTCCCCTGCGACCAGATCAGCGCCGAGTGGGGCGCGCAGCGCATCAAGGGGCTCTCACTCCGTTCCGCCCTCGCGCACTTCTTTAAGAAGACATTCAGCCGCAAGCAGCCCGCGGACCTCTCCCAAAAAGGCGTCGAAACCTCCCTCATCGAAAAATTCCTCTACCCCAAGTACGGCCCCGGCCAGCTCTGGGAGCACGTCGCCGACCTCGTCCAGCAGAAAGGCGGCGAACTCCGCCGCGGCTGGCGCGCCACCGGCCTC
>CAZWSD010000458.1:0-3077 GCA_964636535.1 uncultured Acidobacterium sp.
GGAATTTGTGCGCTATTTCGGCCAAGTCCGCGAGCGCAACTCCTACCGAAAAAAGCCCCTCGCGTGGGCAGACGAGCAGTACTACATTAACGCCACTCAAGCCCTGAAATTCTCCGGCACCGGCGACGATAAGCTGCGATGGCCATGTACGTTTCGCCGCCTGCTTTCGGACGGAGGTCCCGTGCTGCGCTTCGAGATTGGAATCAGGATTCCGGCGGGAGCCTTTACGGGAAAGCCTCTATTGGATCAACTGGACGCATTCCTAGACACTCCCGTTTGCATGCGCGGCGAGAAGAAACCGATCAAGCTGCTGCTGGTCCGGGAAAGGCTAGCCCGCCTCTATATGAAGGGGACAAGTCAGCCCGGAAGCATGCTGCAGGACAATGAAGTGATTCCTGGGCAGCCAGCGCTGCTTGTGCAATTTGACGACAACAGCTACGAGGGGGCAGCGCTGCCGAGATCGCTGGATTTTCACTCACAAGGCGTGGCTTTTATGAAGTCGAGCCATTCTGGAGTACCGTTGAACCTCTGGTACATCACTCCGGAGTTTGCGGAACCGCGCGCCGCGCGCACAGCCCTGCTGCGGCTGAATGCCGAGCACCAGTGCCTGAAGTCTGTGCTGCGCGATATTGTCGATGGCCGAGGCGAACTTAACCGGGGCAGCAAAGCAAACGAGAAGCTGCAGCGTTATCTGATGAATGTTAGCAAGACCCTGAGCAAAACAAGCCGATTCAACGTAGACCAGACAGAGCTGGTTCGCCTGACTCAGACCTACGACACGTTGAGCGGCGGCAGCGAACTGGATGAGCTCCGCAAATGGCTGGATGAGATTCGCCCGCAGGTGCGGGATGCAGTTTTGAAAGTGGTGGACATGGGCAATGCAAACGAGCCCAAGGTGGAATCCACCGGTCCATCATTCCAATGGAAGGGATCGTTTGAGGAGGTTGAGTACCAGTCCTTTTTTGCCAATGGCCGCCCGCCGCTTGATGTGAAGTGGTTGTCGCAGGTGATCAACGAGATCAGCCCTGCCGTGTGCCTGCTCTCAATTCCCGGACGAGGGAGAACGGCGACGGGATTCCTGGTTGCCAAGGACCTGATTCTCACCAACTGGCACGTCATGGAGGAATCTACCGGAGAGGACATTGACGCCAATCTTTCCGGCCTTGAAATGCGTTTTACGTGGAGCGCCTCGCCGGAACGGCACTTCCGTCCGGCGAACGTTCCGGGATCGCGGGCGGCAATTGTTTCCTCGAGCCCGGCAGAGCAATTCGATTACGCGCTGGTTCGCGCATCCGAAGACATTGCGGCGGCGATCGGGGTGAAGCCCTTCCGTTACGACGGCCGTTCGATGCCGGTTGCACGACAAGGAATTCACCTGATTCAGCACCCGTGCGGCAGCTCGCTCAAGCTCTCCGTGGACGAGGACGGAGTTACTGGCATTTACCCAGAATCAGGAAAAGTGCAGTACATCTCACGCACGCAAGCTGGCTCCAGCGGATCGCCCTGCATTGACGGCAGCATGCAGCTGATCGCCATCCACCACGCCGAAGTACAAAGGTCATTTGGCTCTGCGCGCGAGGGTATTCTCTTTAGTGCGATTTATCCACGGGTTTCGCAGTTTCTCTCATAAGTATATCTGTGGGTGCTCCAGACTCCAGCGAAGTTTTTAATCCAGGAGGAATCACATGAGCCGAAGAATCAACACCATTACGTTTCAAGCGCACGATGGAAGCGGCGGAGTCCAGAGCGACAGCTACACAGATCGCATCGTAAAGCTGATTCCCGGCGACGTTGTCGCGGCATGGCTCGCGGTTGTTTCGGCCATTAAGGCGTACTCGGCTCCTTTACCCGAATACGCGCTCTGGATCATATTTTTGATGGGAGCATTATTTGCCGCGGCGTGGACGTGGCAGAGAGCCTCGGAACCCGGCAAACCCAAGCCCAGGCGACAGACGATTGTCTCCACCGCTGCTTTCTTCGTCTGGGCGTATGCTACTGGCGGTGTCTACCCGCAGTGGCCAGGATACATATACAACCCTTTGGGGGCTACACTTCTGATCATTGCTTTCTCACTTGCAAGCGGACTGCTAACCACCCCCTAAAGACCCTGTAGTCGCAACCTCTGGAAAGCTTTTGCGGAGTCATTACCGCCTCTGGCGACAATTGCGAATGCGACCGAGCCTAGAGGATTGATATCAGTGCCAGGGATTGGTTCAGGGCAAACGGGATTCAGTCTCGCGATCTTCCACGCGTCGTCAATGATATCTTCATCGCCGAGTCGCTCATTGAAGCGACAAAGGGAGTTGCTCCAGCAATCCTTTCCATCATGGTCGGCTATGGGGCGGCGGACTGAAATTTGACTGCAACGGTTCGAAAGTGACATCTTCGACGCCACGGTATTGCGTCCATTTTCTCCAGCACTGGCGTGGTGAGAGCAGAGCCTGGCATTCCCGCGATAATCAGCAAAACAGCCGCATCAGCTTTAGATTCCATCCGCTTGGGGTTGTGAGACGCGATCTATAGGATCCGACGTGAGCCCGCGATGAGGATGTCCACGAGTTTTCTCGTGCGCTGTCCCCAATCGGGGCTGGAGGCGAAGTTGGAGAAGCCTATCAAGGCCAGCACCAGATCAAAAGGGACGACATCCTTGCGGATATCGCCGTTGCGGATGGCGCGCCGCACCAGTGCCTCGATAGCTTCCTGAATCTGCCCGCGCGTGGCTGCAAAGACGTCGGGGGACTGGCCCAGCAGAGCTTTGAGTGCGGGAGCGATAATTTTTTTTGTCTCGATCAGTTCCACAAACAGGAGCATCCAAGCTCGCAATGCCTCCAATGGCTCAAGCTCCGCAGAGAGTTTGCGCTGTGTGGCGACGAGTTTTTCCACTTCGGTGCGATAAACGGCTTCGATGAGGGATTCTCTATTTGGAAAATGACGGTACAAGGTGCCGGGGCCTACATCGGCCCGCTTGGCAATGTCGTCCAGGCTGGCCTCAGCGCCATGTCGCATGAAGGCATGCTTGGCCACCTCCAAAATGCGCTCGCGGTTTCGCTGCGCATCGATGCGAGGCTTGCGTGGAG
>CAZWSD010000459.1:0-3061 GCA_964636535.1 uncultured Acidobacterium sp.
AAATCCACGTGGCCGGGTGTATCAATGATATTGATGCGGATGTTATTCCACATGCAGGTCGTCGCGGCCGAGGTGATCGTAATGCCGCGCTCCTGCTCCTGCTCCATATAGTCCATCGTGGCGGTGCCTTCATGCACTTCGCCGATACGATGTGTAATACCCGTGTAAAACAGGATTCGCTCAGTCGTCGTCGTCTTCCCGGCGTCAATATGCGCCATGATTCCGATATTCCGGCAACGGTTCAGTGGTACTTGGCGAGCCACAGCGAGTCTCTCTACTTCCCGCGGGATACCCCGCGCTTAAATTCCGTCTCAGGTCCGGCATCCCAGCCGGCCCATCCCTCAAAATTCCTTCACTACCACCGGTAATGCGCAAAAGCCTTGTTGGCTTCGGCCATGCGATGCACATCTTCCTTCTTCTTCATCGCAGCGCCGCGGCCGTTGGCCGCATCCAGCAACTCATTGGTCAGCTTCTCAACCATGCCCTTTTCGCCGCGATCCCGGCCGTAGGTCACCAGCCATCGAATCGCCAGCGAAGTACGCCGATCCGGATTCACCTCGATCGGCACCTGATAGTTGGCACCGCCCACGCGCCGGGTCTTCACTTCCAGCAGCGGCTTGCAGTTCTCAACAGCCTTCTTGAACAGCTTGAGCGCCTCGTCGCCGCCCTTCTGCTCCAGATTCGTCATCGCGGCATAGAAAATACCCTGCGCCGTCGACTTCTTGCCCGCCCACATCATCGAGTTCACAAACTTGGTAACCAACGTCGATCCGTAAACCGGATCGGGCGCCACTTCCCGCTTCGCAATGTGACCTTTTCTCGGCATAAACTTTTATTCCTTCTTCCAGCCTTCCGGCCCGAAAACTCTTCCGAAACCCGCCGCCACACAAAAAACCGCGCGCGCCGGCTATTTTTTACCCTTGCCCGGTGCGGCTGCGCCAGCCTTGGCGCGCTTGGCTCCATACTTCGAACGGCCCTGGTTCCGGTTGGCCACACCAACCGCGTCCAGCGTGCCGCGCACCACGTGATACCGGACACCCGGCAAATCCTTCACACGGCCGCCGCGAATCAGCACGATCGAGTGCTCCTGCAGGTTGTGGCCAATGCCGGGGATATATGTCGTCACTTCAATTCCGTTCGTCAGGCGAACACGGGCAACCTTCCTGAGCGCCGAGTTCGGCTTCTTGGGCGTCTGCGTGTAAACACGCGTGCAGACGCCGCGGCGCTGGGGGCTACCCTGCAGCGCGGGCGATGCCGTCTTGTAGCGCGGCGCGGTGCGGCCTTTGCGAACGAGCTGATTAAATGTAGGCAAACCGTAAAACTCCTTACCTGTCCTGAACCTGCTCAACCTGTCAAACGCGCCGCCGGACTGAATCTCGCGCGGCTCTCTCTGCCGTAATACCTACGGCAATCCGCACGAAGCTCAGCTCCTGCTTCGCGTCTGCTTGCTTCCCTCTCAGACGAGAACCGCGACGGTGGCCGAGCGCAACCCTCCCCACAACGGGGAATACTCATGGTTGGCCAGCTCCGTTTCGCCGATTCCGGCCTGCATAGTCCGCCAAGGTGACGGATGTCGCAGGCTCCGATGCGATATTGTCCCGCCGATCGAGCCCGGCTCGGACACCACAGAGTCATCCTCTACTGCCCGCTCTGTGCTCGTTCCTTTTGTGCGCGCCACAATGGACACGGCAATACGCACTCTCGCGGAACCATCTAAGATTAGCAACTGCGTCGTCCAGAGTCAACGCGTACAGAGTGGTTTCCGCCAGATTTTGAGAAACTTTTCCGCCAAATCTCCGGCAGACTCACCCATCGCCGTCATGATTCCATCCCGGCCCGCCGTCGTGCTCACACACTCTCTCGCTGTTTACCCGTCCCGACTGATATAACTTCGCCCATGAGATTCGCACACCGCTGGCATCTTGCCGCCGTTTCCATCGCTCTGCTCGCCGCCCCGCCGGCCCTGGCTCGGCCGCTTCACTTGCAACCCGCCACCTCCTCCGGCATCCACAACGCCAAAATCGAACAACTCATCGGCAACCTCCAGAAAACCGGCTACATCCTGGAAACCGCGATCTCCCCCAAAGGCAACCGGGTCCTCTGGGAACAGGCGGGCTCCGACTTCGCCCGCGTCTTCATTGCTCCGCTCGACAACCCTTCCAGCGTCACCACCATCAGCGCCTGCTCCAGCCGTCAAACCGGAACCGCAAGCGACGCCGTCTGGTCCCCCGACTCCCGCCAGATTGCCTTCTTCTCCAACTGCACCGCCAACCACAAAAATGCCGTCTTCGTCGCTTCGGCCAACGGCGGCAAACCTCAACAACTCGCCACCCTGGACGGCTTTGCCCATTCCCTCGCCTGGTCGCCCAACGGCCAGTCCCTCAGCTTTATTTACGTCAAAGGCTCCAACGGCCCCGTCAACGCCCTCGCGCCCACCCACCTGGTCGGCGTCATCGGTCAGGGAACCGGACGCGACCAGCGCATCGCCCTCGTCTCGGCCAAGGGAGGCCCCATCCGTCAGATCACTCCCATCGGCCTTTACATCTACGAATTTCACTGGGCGCCGGACTCCCGCAAGCTCGCCTACGTCGCCGCGCCTCTGCCCGGCGATGACAATTGGTGGACCGCCAAACTCTACACCCAGACCGCCGCCGGCAAACCCCATGCCATCCTCAACCCCGGCGCCGTCACCGGACCGCTCCACGGCCTCCAGATCGCCGTCCCGCGCTGGTCCCCCAACGGCAAACAGATCGCCTTCATCGGCGGCCTCATGTCTGACCAGGGCGTTACCGGCGGCGACCTCTACATCATGAACGCCGGCGGCGGCCAGCCTCGCGACGTCACTCCCGACACCCACCTCACCGTCGCCTGGATTCATTGGCAATCCGCTTCCCCCAGACGCGACACCTTCATCACCTCCACCATCTCCGCCGGCTCCCCTTCCATCCAGCGCCTCAATATCGAGGGCGACACCTACCGCTTCCAGCCGCTCATGACCGAGCCGGAGTCCATCGGCAACGGCCACCTACTCAACGCCGTCTCGCTTTCCAGCAACGGCAGG
>CAZWSD010000460.1:0-3045 GCA_964636535.1 uncultured Acidobacterium sp.
CGTCACCGGCGGCAAAACCAGTTGCCACAGCTCATCCAGATTGCGCGCCGCCAATTGGAACGACTCCACCATTGGTTGCGCATCAATCACCTCCGGCGACTCGTCCGCCACCGCCACCTCCCCCCATATTGGAGTCGGCTGCCCACTCCGCCCCCGTTGCCACGACGCCGCCGAATGCTCCATCTCCAGGAACAGCGAACCCACAATCTGCGTCAGTACCCCCGTCGCGTCAACCCCTTCCATCGGAGTATGGTGACGGACCGGCAGATGAACCTGCCCCACCTGCATCGCCTCCTGCCCTGCCGCAATCGACGGCCACAGCAATCCCCGGCTCTTGCCCGCCGACACCATCTCTGCATAGCCTGCGGAAACTGCAAAATCGAGCGGCAGCGGCATCTGCACCCGCTTGCAATACAGGGCCCGCGTCAGCGGCATCACGATCGCCGTGTTCACTAGCCCCTCATAGCGTCCCAATGGATAAATCGGCATCACAACATCGCACCGACGGTCCAGAACAGGCGCCGCCAACGCGCGCATCGCCTCCGCCTGCAACGTCGCCATATCCGCGCTCACCAGCACGCAAGCCCCGGCTTTCAGCTCCGCCGCCAGCGCCAGAATGCCTCGTTGCGCCGCGGAAATCTGTGCCCAGGGCCCCGTATCCATCGACGAGCCAACCCGGTATGGAATCAGTGACACCCTGTCATCGCCTGTCGGCCCCTCCTCCGCACCATCCGCGCCTGGCCATGTCACGATCACCCGCCCCCCGGAACGAGGCCAAATCGTTGCCCGGTCCAGCGCTTCGACGGCGCGCCGATGGGCGTCCACGGGATTCACATCCCCAGTCACGCCAATCAGCAGTTCCACCGCACTGGTTTGCTCCATGAGCACCTTCGACTCCTCAAGCACATCCGAATCCGGCATCCCCCTTCTTTCCCTTCGGCACTAGGCCCCACTAACGGGCCCTAAAGTAGATGCAAAATCCCGTGTAACGGCACCTTCACCCATCCCGGGCGATGGTTCAATTCGTAGTTCAGTTCGTACAACGCCTTGTCCAACGCAAATATCTGCAACAGCACTTCGAACCCCTCAATCGTCCGCGGCACGATGGCCGAACCCTCCGTCGTTTCAAGGTACGCGCGAAGATATTCCGTCGTCACCGACCACTCCCAAAGCCGCGCCCATGGCTCCAACATCTCCGTATCCGCCGGCCGCCGCGCAATAAAGTGCAACATCGCAGAAAAAGCCGCGTAGCTGAATGAGCGCACCATCCCGGCAACATCTTTCAAAGGCGACTGCTTCGCCCGCCGCTCGGCAAACGTCCGCGACGGCTCTCCCTCAAAGTCGAGAACGATGAAATCACCCTTCGAGCGCAACACCTGCCCCAGATGATAATCCCCATGCACACGTATCTTCGCGCCGCCGCCATGCAATGCCGTCAGCCCTGAAAACCGCTCCAGCAACTGCGTCCGGCGGCTCAGCACCAGGCCCGCTATCTCCACCGCGTCATCCGGAAGCCGCGCCAGGTTCGCCTTCAGAGCATCGAATGCTCGGCTCGCATTTTGCACCAGTTCTTCCTTGAGCGCGGCCAAATCCCTGTCTTCCATCGGCTCTGGCGCAAAGTTGCCATCGCTCCCCCCGCTGGCCAGCGCCAGATGCATCTCCGCCGTCCGGCGCCCCAGCGTTGAAGCCGCTTCCATCGAGAGGCCCGCGTGCTCCCGCGCCGCCTCGGGAATCCCCTCCAGCTTCTCCCGCAGCGTTGCGCTTGCCGGTACTATGAATTCCGGCAGCGCCGCCGCTACGCTGCTTTCGTAGTACCGGTCCAGTTCCTCCAGCGTCCACGCCCAGCCGTCGCCCTCGTTCGGCACTAATCCCTGCAGCATGGCCAGCGTCGCGCCGTCCTTCGCCTCACCGTGCTTCTCATACTCAATCGACCCGCCAAAAGGAGCGACGTTCCGGAACTCGGTCTTCTCCGTCAGAAATCTCCCGATCTCCGTATCCGGATTGAACCCAACCTGTTGTCTACGGAATAGTTTCATGATCATCCGGTCCCCGAACAAGATCGACGAGTTGCTCTGCTCCGCCGTGCCGCGCCGCGGACTAAGTCCGTCGAACGCCGCGCCCGCAAGCTCTTCGTAATGGCTGCTCTTCTCGCCCCGGATCATGCCCCGCTGGCTCGCGATCTGCCGGCCACCGCCAATCATAGCCAGCAACGCGCAACAGGCGCTGTCCCGCATCAGCCCGTCATGCAGCAAGCCCGATTCCTCATCTGCAAATACCGGCGCCACAACCGCGTTTCCCGCGTGCTCCAATATCTCTTCCGATTCCTTGCCAAATGACATTCCCAGCGGCGCCAAATAGGTTTCCGGCTCTCCTTCGCCAAAATTCACCTCAACCCACGCCAGCGCCGTCCGCCCCTGCTCCAGCAGAGCCCAATCAGTAACAACTGTTGATACAATCTGCCGGGACTTGCCCCCAAACCAGCGCTGCCGATGCAGATACTCCGGCAGAAGATCTTGCAGCAACTCCAGCCCTCTACCGCTCAACACGCTCGGCCAGTCACGTTCATCCTTGACGTGCAATCGCTCATCCAGCGCCATGGGCTGCGGCACTTCCACACGTTCCTCGCCAGGCTGCAATTCCAACCACAAAAAACCATATGGCCCCAGCGTCAGCGGATACCGCTGCGCTCCAATGGAAGGAAATTCCACATACCCCAGCATCTCCACCGGAATCATCCCCGCGAAATCTGACAAATCAAGCGCCACCGGCTGCGCGAAACGCGAAAGGTTCGCCACGCAAACTACTCTCTCGCCGGCCAGCTCCCTCACATACGCAAGCACCTTGCGGTTTTCCGCCTCAAGGAACTTCATCGATCCGCGCCCAAACACCCTAAACAACTTGCGCAGCGCGATCATATTACGCATCCAGTTCAGCAACGACGATCCATCGCTCTGCTGAGCCTCCACGTTGATCGCCTCATAGCCCCACAAAGGATCCATGATCACCGGGCTGTACAGCTTCGCGGGATTCGCCCGCGAAAATCCC
>CAZWSD010000461.1:0-3042 GCA_964636535.1 uncultured Acidobacterium sp.
CCAATAGAATCAGTCTCAGATAGATGTGTTTTCACTGTTCCACAAAGTGTGGGTTAAAGAACAGCGGCAGCGGCGAGTAATCGAGAGTGAAAACGGAGAGCCTGCATCCATGGCTTACCCGTCGTTTCGCGGCTCCGCTCAAAATTGTCGCGCCTGGGGAACAAACGGCGCCCAAACGGAGCCATGTCATGTTAGGTTGAGGCAAGGAGCAGCTTGATCCCCATCTATGCTCAACCGAATCGCAGTATGTCTTCTCTTAGCCCTGGTCACGAGCCCCAGTCTGTTCGCGGCCGATGTCGCCATGAAGGTAAACGACAAGGGTTACCTCGATACCCAAGGTTTTAGCGTTTTTCTCTACGACAGCACGTACCACCCTGTTTTTGTAGACCAGAAGAACGCAGCCATGGAGATGATCCTCCACGGCCAGCGCATCGCGACGAATGGCGATGTGCGCCTGATGCCAACGCCCGAGCAGTGGGACCTGGTGGCAACGCTGAAAGGGCGCCATGCGGACAAGGCGAACAACCGGCTTACGGCCGATCTTGCTTTTCCCACGTTCGATCTCAGCTACACGCTGGTAGTCTCGGCGGAGCCAGGCGGCGTGAAGGTAAGCATCAATCTCGATAAGCCGCTGCCGCAGAAACTGGTAGGGCGGGCGGGCTTCAATTTGGAATTTCTGCCCTCGATCTACATGGGCAAGGCTTACCTTGTGGACGGAACGAAGGCGGGCATTTTTCCGCGGACGCCGGACGATCCGATGATCAAGGTGTTGCCGCTGCCCGACGAACCGAAGAAGGCGTATTACCTGGAAGACTGGGATAAGGCCAAAGGGTACACGCAGCCGCTGCCGTTCGCCGAAGGAAAGAGCATCACCCTTGGCGTTGACGACGCGTTGGCGCGGGTCAACGTCAAGTCGGATACCGCCGACCTGATGCTGTTCGATGGGCGCGACCGCGCGCAGAACGGCTGGTTCGTATTGCGATCGCTGATCCCAGCCGGCAAGACTACGGACGCGATTGTATGGCACATCCGGCCGGACGTGATTCCAAACTGGACGCGGCCGCCCGTGATCGCTCACAGTCAGGTAGGTTACGCGCCGGGTTTTTCCAAGGTGGCGGTCCTCGAACTCGACCCGAAGTACAGCGGCCCGAAGACGGCGAAAGTGCTGCGGCTGATGGAGGACGGATCGTACAAGCAGGTGTTCGAGGGTCCGATCACGCCGTCGACGCCGTGGCTGCGGTATGTCTATTCGAAATTCGATTTCACGCCGGTGAAGGACCCCGGGCTGTACGTGATCGAGTACGCGGGCCAGCGCACGGCGCCGTTTCCGATTTCCAAGGACCCTTATGCCAATATCTGGCAGGACAGCCTGGACCATCACCTGGCGGAGCAGATGGACCATGTTTCCGTTCGCGAAGGCTACCACATGTGGCACGGCGCTTCGCACCTGGATGATGGCCGCATGGCGCCGGTGGTTGGAGAGCAGTTCGACGGCTGGTACCAGGCGACGGCAACGGATGGGAAGTACAAAGGCGGCGATCACATTCCGGGGATGAACGTGGGCGGCTGGTATGACGCGGGCGACTTCGACCTGGAGGAGCCTGCGCAGCTGAGCGTGATTCAAAGCCTGGCTCTGGCGTATCGCGAGTTCAATTTGAAGTACGACGAGCTTACAGTGAACGAAGGCGCGCGTGAGGTTGAGATGCACCGACCTGACGGCGTGCCGGATACGGTGGAGCAGGTCAAGCATGGCGCGCTGTACATCCTGGCGCAGTATCAAAATATCGGCCACGCGATCCGCGGTACACATGAACCCGATCTGCGCCAATATACGCAGATCGGCGACGGAGCGTCGAAAACGGATGGCCGCATCTATGACCCGAAACTGGGGCCGAATGAAGTGAAGGGCGACCACTCCGGCAAGCCGGACGACCGCTGGATTTTCACCACCGACAATCCTTACTTTGAGTGGAACGCGATTGCGGCGCTGGCGGCCTCGGCCGATGTGTTGAAAAATTGGGACCCGGCGCTGGCGAAGAAGTGCCTGGAAACCGCGATCCAAGCATGGAAAGCCGAAGAGGCGCACCCAACGCAGAATCCGGCGGGCGAGGACTTCGCTGGCATGACATCGGCCGGGGCTGCGGGAGGCGGCGTGCTGGCGGCGTCTCAGGGCGCGGTGTCTGGCGCTCACGGCGGTAGGAATGCACCGGGCCACCCGGGCGCTCGAACAAGTTCCGGGGCAACGAGTGCACAGGCAGCGCCGCCGACCGGCTTTGGCCGTGGCCGGTTTGGCGTGGGACCGGAGTGGGCCGCGACACTGGAATTGACGATTGCCACTCACGGGGCCGAGCCTTACAAATCGCGTCTGAGGGAGCTGTTTCCTGAGATGATCACGCCGCAACAGATGGGTTTCCGTGGTTGGACGGCAGTGCGGGCGTTACCTTATCTGGACGCGAGCGCAAAGGAGCAAATGCGGGAAGCGGTGAAGACCTATGTGGCGGGTCTCGATAAGCAGTTAGACGCCACCCCGTTCGGCGTGCCTCCAAGCCTGGGCACATGGGGCGGATCGGGTGCCGTGGTGGACATGGCCATCCGGATGTACTTCCTGCACAAGACATTTCCGGATATTGTGGGCCCTGAATACACACTGCGCGCCGTCAATTACATTCTCGGCACGCACCCGGTATCCAGTACGTCGTATGTGGCTGGCGTCGGCACGGTCTCGAAGATGAAGACATACAGCAATAACCGCGCCGACAACTCTTATATTCCGGGTGCCGTGATTCCGGGATACGTCATCATCAAGCCGGATTTTCCGGAGTGCATCGATGATTTCGGATTCCTGTGGTTCGAAGATGAAGCGGTCGTAGCCGGGTCCGCGAACTGGGTCGTGGCCGGCAACGCTGCGGACGCGATCACTAGGGAATCGAAGTAGGGCCACTACTAGAAGCTCCCCGCGCCGCCGATGGATGCCGAGCGCTCTTTTTTTTGAAAAACCCCACATGGATTAAGTGTGGAAGAAGCCAGGGCCGAATGACGGAT
>CAZWSD010000462.1:0-3027 GCA_964636535.1 uncultured Acidobacterium sp.
GATGCAGCTGCACCTGGCGCTGGCCCGCTGGGAGCAGATGGCCCTCGATCGGGTCCTCACCGAGCCGGCGATGCAGGTCGATGAGAGTGTGCCACGAAGACATGGCAGGAAGCCATGTCGTGCTGTGGCGAAGATGAGGGTAGGTCCCTCGGAGTCGCCGTTCAGAAGGAGGCTCCAAACCGCCCACTGCTGCTGCGTTCAAAAGACGTTGGTGGTGAACGAGTGGGAAAAGCTGCGGCGAGACCGCGGCAGGTAGGTATCGAGGAGATGAGCGCAAGCGAACCGCTGTCTGATGTGTCGAAAATTGTTAGACGTTGTCAAAACCAGTGTCATTTCATTCCACTGGGATCGAGCTTGCGGTGAGTCTGATTACTGCGCAGGCGGCAACCGGCATAGAGGCGGCATGACCTCGATACAGGCTTCGTCATGGAACGTGGGAACCTGCTGGCCAATGTGAAGGGAAAGCGGCGAGTGGCGATTGAAACCACGAGTGCAAATACCGATGTGGACGGCAGGGGCGGGGCAGCTCGTAGTAGCGGTGAAGCGTCTGTAATGGACGTGGAGCGAAGGGGCTGCGTTGTTCTGTAGATGGGATTGACCAACCTTGTAAGAGGGATGAGTTGACGACATCGACAAAGTCATTTGCGATCACGAAACGCCAGGTTTACGAGGCATGGAAGCGCGTGAAGGCAAACCGGGGTGCTGCGGGGATCGATGAAGAGACGATCGCGGCGTTCGAAAAGAATTTGCCGCGTAATCTGTACACGATCTGGAACCGCATGGCTTCCGGCAGCTACTTTCCACCTCCAGTGAAGGAAGTGGGCATACCCAAGAGAAGCGGTGGAATTCGCTTTCTTGGGGTGCCTACAGTCGGAGACCGGGTGGCGCAGACAGTCGCGAAGCAGTATCTGGAGAAGTTGCTCGAACCGCATTTCGACCCGGATTCGTATGGCTATCGGCCATCGCGTTCAGCGAAGGATGCGATTCGCGTGACACGTCAGAGGTGTTGGAAGTACGACTGGGTGCTTGAGTTTGACGTAAAAGGAGCATTCGACAATCTCGACCATGATCTGTTGATGAAGGCATTGTGTAAGCATACAGACTGCAAGTGGGTATTACTCTACGTTTGGCGTTGGCTGACGGCGTCAGTGGTCTCCGAGAGTGGAGAGATTCGTCCACGGGTTCGCGGTACGCCGCAAGGCAGTGTTGTGGGTCCAGTGTTAATGAACCTCTTCATGACCTACGCGTTTGATCGGTGGATGCGGCGCAACGCGACAGGTTGTCCGTTTGCCCGGTACGCCGATGACGCTGTGGTGCATTGCTCTACGGAGCAGCAGGCTCTCAAAGTCAAGGAGTTGCTGACCGTGCGCTTCGCGGCGTGTGGTCTGGAACTCCATCCGGAGAAGACCCGGATCGTCTACTGCAAGGACAGCAACCGGCATGGAGACTACCCGAACGTGCAGTTCACCTTCCTCGGTTTCACATTCAGACCGCGCGAGGCGAAGAGCCGCGCTGGCAGGAAATTTATTGGCTTCCTGCCGGGTGTGAGTCGTGAGGCTCTGACGCGTATGCGTCGACAGATCAGCAGTTGGCACCTACCGCGCCAGACTTCCAGTACGCTTCTCGAGTTTTCCAAGACATACGGTCCTACGCTTGCCGGCTGGTGGAACTACTTCGGTAGCTTCTATCCGTCGGCATTCCGCTGCATCTTCCGGCATTTCGACCTGACGCTTGCGCGTTGGGTCCGCCGGAAATTCAAACGATTGCAGCGTCATGGACGCCGCAGCCGGGAATGGGTGTCGCGTTTTGCGAAGCGTGAGTCGTCTCTGTTTGTCCACTGGCGTCTGTGGTATGCACATGCCTGAGCAATGGGAGCCGTGTGAATCGCGAGATTCACGCACGGTTCTGCGAGCGGCCGGGGGGGAAGCTCCCTCGGCCTACTCACCCGTACCTTCAGGTGCTGCGCTCGGAGAAATCCCCGAGTTCGGATCACTACATGGTGGTGCGCTGCGCGGGTCCGCCGGGGCGGCGGATCATTCTCTTCGATTACATCCCCTCACGCACGGCCGAAGCTTTGAAGAGCCTCTTGGACGGCGCGGACGGGCCGTACCGCGGCAAGCTCCTCACCGACGGGCTCGAACTCTATGACATCGTGGCCAAGCAGCTGAAGCTCGAACATTTTGGCTGTTTACAACATTGTCGCACGTACTTCCACAAGGCGCTGAAGGTGACCGAGCTTCCCTCCGGGCGGACGCTCGCGGGCGTGGCGATGCGGGAGTATCTCGGGCCGGTGTTCAAGATCGAGCAGGACATCAAGGACCTGCGCAAGCAGCGCGAGCGGGATGGCTCGCAGCTGACGATCGAGGAGGTGTTGAAGCTGCGGCAGGAGAAGTCCGCCCCTATCCTCACGACGTTCAAGCAGTGGGTTGATGACCTGCTGCCCGGTACCCCGCCGCAGAGCGCCCTCGGTAAGGCGCTCGCCTATACTACAAATCAGTGGCCAAAGCTCGTGAGGCACCTCGAGCACGGCGAGGTTCCGATACAGAACAGCGATACCGAGAACCGGATCCGTCCGTTTGCTCAGGGACGCCGCGTCTGGCTCTTCTGTCACAACCCCTTCGGTGCCCGCGCCAGCGCCAATCTCTTCTCCCTGGTCTCGACCGCCCGCGACAACGGCATCGAACCCCACGCGTACCTGAACTTCATCTTCGAGCGCCTGCCCGGCGCCGATACCATCGAGGCGCTCGAAGCCCTGCTGCCCTGGAACGCCCGGGCCGCCCTGCCGGCCGCTCGACCAGCCGCCTGACTCGCGCCTCCTCCAGTCCCTGACCCGGCGCCGCAACGCGCTGCCGATCCCCTCGCGCCCCGGCCGCCTCAGCGGCAGTCCGCCCCATATACACCCCCGCCGATTCTCCCCGGTGCCTACGCGCTCATGCAGCTCGGTGCAAGCACGGGGTTTGCGGAGTCCTTACCGTTTGTACGTGACGGCCTCGGGTCGTACCACGCCGTTCGTGACAAAAACTGCTC
>CAZWSD010000463.1:0-3016 GCA_964636535.1 uncultured Acidobacterium sp.
ATCACCCGGAACGCCCGGAAAGTCATCCCGCCGCGCAGGCTCTTCTCCACCAGTTGCAGGCTCGCAGGCTTGCCCAGCACACCCAGGCTGTTCTTGTAGTCCCCTATCGCCTGCTTGCTGAAGTACGCATTGCACCAGTCCGTAAACTTCGCGCGGTCAATCTTCCCATGCTGCAACCCCGTGAACACCTTCATCGCCTGCGCCTCGGCCCGCTTCGCCTCCTCCGCGCTCGACGCGCCCACCGGCATCCCCAGCACCATCGGCGTCAACGCCCGCCCAATCGCGCTGGCCGCCGGCGACGCCATCTCGTTCGTCAGTACCACAATCGCCGCCTTGTCCTTCGGAAACACGATGTTCTCCGATACAAACCCTGAAACCTCGCCGCTGTGCTCCAGGTACGCGTGCCCGTCCCGTGTTCCCACAAACAGCCCCAGCGCGTAATGCGCGCTTTGCCCATCCTTCAGCCGCACCGGCTTGAACATCTCGTCATACGAATGCTGCCAAAGCAGCGACCGGTTCATCAGGCTGATATCCCACTGCGCCAGGTCGTAGGCCGGCATCGCCAGCTCCGCCGCGCCCAGCATCCACCCCGGTCCCTCGGGCGTCGCCGGACGCAGCGGACCCAGCGCATACTGCTGGTACCCCGCCGCATCCGTACTGGGAAGCGCATACTTGTCCGAATCAAACACCCCCTTCATATCCAGCGGCCTGAAAATCCGCTCCCGCAAAAATTGCATCAGCGGCATCCCGCTTACCTTCTCCACAATCAACCCGGCAATCACATAATTCGTGTTGGAATACTGCCACTTCGTCCCCGGAGCAAAATCCAGCGGCCGCTTCCCCCACACATCCAATATGTGCTGCGGCGTTGACGCCTTCTCCATCGGCGGCATCACGTAATCTTCCGGCCAGTAATCCTGGTAGCCCGACGTGTGCGACAACAGCATCCATAACTTCACTTGCTTGGCATCCGTCAGATCCGGAAAATACTTCGACACCGGATCATCAATCGAGAGCTTCCCCTCCTGCTGCAGCATCAGCATCGCCGCCGCCGTAAATTGCTTGGAAATTGACCCAATCGGGTACCGCATCCACGGCTCCGCCTTCGTCGCCGGCTCCAGCCGCGCCAGCCCGTATCCGCGCGTATACACAATCTTCCCGTTCTCCACCACCGCCACCGATGCGCTCGGAGTTCCCGTCTCTTTCAGAATCTTCTCCGCCGCCCCATCCATCTGCCTGGCCTGCGCCGCGCTGATCCCGTCTACCACGTCATGTCCAGACTTCGCTCCGCCCTGCGCCCTCAACCCCGCCGGCGCCGCCACGCATAACAGTACCGCCACCGCTGCCAGCTTCCGCATTCCGTACCCCCTCGTCAAACCTGTCAGTATAACGGCTGCCGTTCCCTCGCCGGCCATAATTTCGCACCCTTGCCAACCCCCAAATTCGCGCACCCTTCCACCCCCACCGCACATCTACAATAAGTTCACGTGTCTCACAACCTCCTGCAATCCCTGTTCCTGGCTTTGACAACCTTCATCGGCGGCGTCATCAATTCCGTCGCGGGCGGAGGCGGCATCCTCGTTTTTCCCTCCCTCCTCGGCATCGGACTCAGACCCGTTCAAGCCAACGCCACCGGCACGGTCGCGCTCTGGCCGGGCCAGTTCACCTCCATCGCCGGATACCGCGAGCACCTGCGCAAAAACCTTCGCGTCGTTCTTCCCGCCATCATCGTAGCCGCCATCGGCGGCCTCGCAGGCTCCTGGACCCTCCTGCACAACAGCCAGAGCTCCTTCCTGCGCATCGTCCCATTCCTCTTCCTCCTCGCATCCACCACCTTTGCCCTTCGCGGACCAATATCCCGCATGATCAAGGCCCGAGCCTCCGCGCACCAGCACTCAACAGAACGCATTTTCCTTCTGCCGCTGCTCGCCCTGCTCCTCTGCATCACCTACTACATCGGCTACTTCGGCGCCGGAGCAGGCCTCCTCACCATAACCGCTCTCTCACTTTGTGGCGTCGAGCACATCGTCGAAATCAACGCGCTCAAAACTGTAATTACTACAGTTGCAAACTTTGTCGCCGTCATTATGTTCGTCGCGCACCGCGCCGTCGATTGGCGCTTTGGATGGTTCATGATGATCACCTGCGCCATCGGCGGCTACACCGGCGCTCGAAACTCCCGCCGCATCAACGACCGCGTCCTCCGTGCGGTCATCATCACGCTTGGCTTCTCAGTCGCCATCTGGTTCTTCTTTCGCAATCACGCCTAGGCCCATGACCATCCGCATCCCACTCCTCCAGCTCACCGGCTACTGCGCCGGCATCCTCACCACCATCTCCTTCGTCCCTCAGCTCATCCGCGTCTGGCGCCTCCGCAGCGCCAGAGACATCTCCCTCGCCATGTTCCTCTCCTTCTCCCTCGGCGTCTTCCTCTGGCTCGTCTACGGCATCTCCCTCCACTCCATCCACATCATCCTCGCCAACGGCATCACCCTCGCACTCTCCCTCGCCATCCTCATCCTCAAGCTTCGCTTTGACCGCCACGACTAAAGCCCCACGCTACCCCCCCATCGCGCCAACTCCGCGAATCGGCGACAATGGAATCATGAGCCACGAAGGGATCCGCTTCGTTTCTGAAGAAGAAGCACGCCGCGCCGCGCAACAGGACCACCCTCTCCCGCCCGATGCCAACCAGCCCGCCAAGGTCCGCGTCAACAAAACCGAAGGCACCGGCATGGAAATCCTATGGAAGGACGGCCACCACAGCTCCTGGACCTTCCCCTGGCTCCGCAACGCATGCCCCTGCGCCACCTGCCACGAAGAGCGCGAAGCCTCCGGCCGCAAACCCGGCGAACCACGCCCCAAATCCGAGACCCTGCTCCCCATGTACGAGCCGCCCCCGCGTCCCACCCTCGTCACTCCCGTCGGGAACTACGCCATCAGCTTCACCTGGAACGATGGCCACTCCAGCGGCATCTACTCCTGGGACTTCCTCCGCCGCCACTGCACCTGCGAC
>CAZWSD010000464.1:0-3008 GCA_964636535.1 uncultured Acidobacterium sp.
CTACTGGCTCCCTTTTCCTCCGCCCCAGTGGTTCCCTTTTACTCCGCCCTTGACAGAATGCCAATGGCCTCGATGTCACGCGGCCGCACGATCCCATGTTTCGTGACGTATTGCATCGTCTTTTGCGCGTACTGGGCCATATGCGATGATGTTGCAATATGTCATTACATAATAGCAAGTACTGACGTATCGCAACTTATGAGTATAGAGCGGAGCGAAAGCGGTGCCAACGCCCTCGAATCTTGCGATTTCTCTGTATAGAGAAGACAGAGGCTGAATGTTCGAAGAGGCCTAGGTGCATTGTGCTCGAACAGCTTGGCTGCGCGCTCTTTCCGAGCGTTGGCACAATCAGGGATCAATAGAGGTTGCGAACATCTAGGTTCCAGCATTCCCGCAACTAAAGGCCCACGCGAGGCCTCGGAAAGTGCATGAATCCCCTTGTGGAAGGCCTGAGCGAAGCAGAATCCGTTGTGAAATTGCTGTCCTGATTTCCACCATGTCCAAGCCGGGTCTGCCAGGCCAGAGAATCCGCCGGACTACAATGCAAAGTATTGAAACTTTATGGAGTAGCGACATTGCAGTCCTCTTTGCGATTGCCATAAAAGCCCATGCCCATCAACGCCGATAAACCGCAACTCTGGAAAGCCGACACCCGCGCGTCGGTCGATCAATTCAATGCCTGGTTCACGCAATTTGCGCCCAAAGCATACCGCGATACGCGCAAGCAAACGATTCAGGACGTGGAGCAGGGGCTCCTGAGTACCCATGACCTGACCTCGATCACACCGGACGTGATTCGCGCCAATCCCAGCATCCTGCCGATGCTACGGATGTCTACCTGCCCGCCGCTCGCGCGTGACCGTCTGATCGGGCTCGCCAATTCCAGCAAGAATTTTGTGGGACGTATGGAAGAAGGCAAGATTCCTCCGAAGCTGGCGAAAGAACTGGTCCTCGATCACCTCGATAAGATCTCTGTTGTTCTCACGAAAATGCTCGATGTGGACATCTTTCCTTGGCTGGAGGAAAAGCGCCGACCGACGAAGGAAGAACGCTACCGTTCTTCGACCATCGTCGCCGACCGCCTCTGCGGCGCTGTCGCCGAACCCATCGTGCGAAACGCCCAGGAAAAACGACAGCTCGGCGTCATTGAGCAATACCTTGCTGCCAAGGGGTACAAACACAAGCCGCATCCGCCGGCGGCACCAATCACTGAAATGGAGCCCGGCACCTTCAGCTTTCGTCTGAATGTACTTGTCACGCGTTCCAAAGAGGACACCAAAACGGTACGGATTCCCGTCGATGCCGTCATCCAGCCCAAAGGCGCGAAATTGCCGCATCTGCCGCTGCTGATTGAAGCAAAATCGGCGGGTGATTTTACGAATGTTAATAAACGCCGGAAAGAAGAGGCGACGAAGATCAATCAGCTGAAAACTACCTATGGCGAGCAGGTGGTTTTCGTGCTATTTCTCTGTGGGTATTTCGATGCCGCCTATCTCGGTTACGAGGCCGCAGAAGGCATAGACTGGATCTGGGAACATCGGACAGCGGATCTCGACCAGCTTGGCATTTGAGGTGTTGATGACAACGCTTGCGACGCACAGCATCGAGGAGCGGCGGCAAGAAGAGCAGGTGCGTCTTGACCTGCTAAAGACCGCATTGGAACGCAACAAGCTCGGTCAGTTTGCCACACCTCCGGAACTGGCGCTCAGCCTCGCACGCTATGCGCAGACGCTCATTGTCAGCGACCCGGTTCGTTTTCTTGACCCCGCCATCGGGACCGGCTCGTTCTTTTCGGCGGTACTGCATGCTTTTCCCCGCAAGCATATCCAACAGGCCGCCGGCATAGAAATTGATCCGCTCTTTGCGGAAACTGCGCGAGAACTATGGACAGGAGAGGGGCTGAAGGTCGTCGAAGGGGATTTTACTCAGCAGTCAGCAAAGCCGCTTTACAACCTGGTGTTAACCAATCCGCCTTACGTGCGCCATCATCATATGTCGGGCTCGGAGAAGGAACGCCTGAAGACCCGTCTTGCGCAATCGCTGCAGATCGACATCAGCGGGCTTGCCGGCCTGTACTGCTATTTTCTGCTGCTGAGTCACGAATGGATGGAAGAACAAGGGCTTGGCATCTGGTTAATCCCCTCGGAATTCATGGACGTAAATTACGGGAGCACGATCCGTCGTTATCTCACCGATCGCGTCACGCTGCTCCATATCCATCGCTTCTGTCCAACCGATGTCCAGTTCTCAGATGCGTTGGTATCCTCCGCCGTCGTGGTATTCCGCAAGGCCCCGCCGCCGGCGGGTCATCATGCTAGGTTTTCGTTTGCCGGGTCGATTGAATCTCCTCGCCTCGAAGCCCTCGTATCTCTCGATACGCTGCGTCGCTCCCGCAAATGGACACGGTTCCCGGAGACGACAGTCGCACCCGAAACGGCGGACCTGACCCTTGGGGATATTTTCTCAATCAAGCGCGGGCTTGCGACCGGATCGAATGAGTATTTCATCCTTGATGAAGATCAAGTCCGAGAATGGCAGATTCCGCGTCAGGCGCTGAAGCCTATCCTTCCTGGCCCGCGCTATGTGACAACGGATGTCGTCAACGCACGTCCCGACGGCACGCCGGACCTCACACCAAGGCTTTTCTTGCTCGATTCCTCGGAACCCGAAGAGTGTATCCAGGCGAAATGGCCGCGTTTCCATGAATACCTGCAGGTCGGCAGGCAGAAAAGGATCGCCGACAGCTACCTCGCCAGCCACCGTGCCCCTTGGTATTCGCAGGAACAGCGCCCGCCGGCGCCATTCCTGTGCACTTATATGGGACGTGCGCGCGACGGCAAGCATCCGTTCCGGTTCATCCGGAACCGCTCACAGGGCACAGCCCACAATGTTTACCTGATGCTCTATCCCAAAGGCCCTCTGCTTGCCGCGCTGAATAACCATCCGGAGCTGGCGGAGCGAGTCTTCTATGCCCTGCAGCGCATCACGCCGTCGCAGCTGGTTTCGGA
>CAZWSD010000465.1:0-3006 GCA_964636535.1 uncultured Acidobacterium sp.
GCCGATGAGCATGACGAGGCCGATCTGGGTGAAGACGTCATTCTGGAAGCCGCGCAGGCTGAGGGCGAGGAAAGCGCCGAGGACGGCGATGGGAGTGCTGAGGAGGACGCTGAAGGGGAGCGACCAGCTTTCATACTGGGCGGCGAGGATGAGGAAGACGACGAGGAGGGAAAGTCCGAAGACGGCGGCCGGGGAGATTCCCTTGGCGGCCTGTTGTTCTTCATAGGACATGCCGGAGTAGTTGTAGCCGATGCCCGGTGGCATGGTTTGCTTGAAGACCTGCTGAATGGCGTCCATGACCTGACCGGAGCTGTAACCTGGGGCGCCGGTGATATTGAGCTGGGCGGCGGGGTACTCGTTGTAATGGAGGTCGAATTCCGGGCCGGTGATGCGTTTTACGGAGGTGACGGCGCTGAGGGGTACCTGGCCGCCGTTGGCGCTGGGGACGTAGAAGTCGCCGATGTCGGAGATGCTGGAGCGGTATGGACCTTCTGCCTCGACGTAGGTTTGCCACTGACGGCCGAAGCGATTGAAGTAGTTGACGAGATATCCGCCCATGAAGGCCTGCAGGGTCTGGTAGACGTCAGAGAGGCTGACCTGTTGTTCGAGGACCTTGGCGCGGTCGACGTGGACGTAGAGCTGGGGAACGGAAGGGAGGTAGGAGGGCATGGCGACGGCGATTTCGGGGCGTTTATGGAGGGCGGCGACGAATTTGTAGAGGTTCTGGGTGAGGAAGGCCGGGTTGTCGCTGCCGGAGCGGTCTTCGAGGACCATGGTGACGCCGCCGGAGGTTCCGACGCCCTGAATGGCGGGAGGGGGGAAGGAGAAGGCGATGCCGTTTTTGATGCCGGCGAGGGTTTGGGCGAGGTTGCGCTGGATGACGGGGAACTGCTCATTGGGGGCGGTGCGCTGGTTCCACGGTTTGAGGGTGACAAAGAAGAAGGCGTTGTAGGTGGTTTGGGTGACGGTGAGGAGGTTGAATCCGACGACGGAGGTGACGCCCTGGACGCCTGGAATTTTGCGGACGGCCTGTTCGACTTCCTGGGCGGCGCCGTCGGTGCGCTGCAGGGAAGCGCTCTGGGGAAGCTGGAGGGAGATCATGGCATAGCCCTGATCCTCAGTGGGCAGGAAGGATCTGGGCAATTTGCCGCCGATGAGGACGGCGAGGGCGGCAACGAGCGCGAGGAAGACGAGGGCGAAGCCGGATTTGCGGACGAGGAAGCCGGAAGTGGAGACGTATCCGTCGGTAGTTTTGCGGAAGAGGCGTTCGAAGCCGCGGAAGAGCGGTCCGAGTGGGCCGCGGATGCGTTTTTTGGGGCGGAGGAGCAAGGCGCAGAGGGCTGGGCTGAGGGTGAGGGCGTTGAAGGCCGAGAACATGACCGAGATGGCGATGGTGACGGCGAACTGCTGGTAGAGGCGTCCGGTGATACCGGGGATGAAGGCGGTGGGGATGAAGACGGCGGCGAGGATGAGAGCGACGGCGATGACGGGGCTGGCGACCTGTTCCATGGCTCGCTGGGCGGCGTCTCGGGGCGACATGCCCTCTTCGATGTGGTGCTCGACGGCTTCGACGACGACGATGGCGTCATCGACGACGAGTCCGATGGCGAGGACCAGGCCGAAGAGGGAGAGGGTGTTGATGGAGAAGCCGAGCGCGGGGAAGATGACGAAGGTTCCGATGAGGGAGACGGGGATGGCGAGGAGTGGAATGAGCGTGGCGCGCCAACCCTGGAGAAAGATGAAGACGACGAGGATGACGAGGGCGAGTGCTTCGAGGAGGGTAACGAGAATTTCGTGTATGCCGGCGGTGACGGCCTTGGTGGTGTCGAGGCTGACGTGGTAAGCGACGTCGGAGGGGAAGTTTTTGGAGAGGCGATCCATTTCCGCTCGGACGAGCTTTGCGGTTGCGACGGCGTTGCTTCCGGGCAATCCGTAGATGGCCATGATGGCGGCGGGTTTGCCGTTGTAGTGAGCGACGAGGTTGTAGAACTGGGAGCCGAGGGTGATGTTGGCGACGTCCTTGAGTCGGACGATGGAGCCGTCGGGATTGGCGCGGAGGATGATGTTGCCGAACTGCTGGGGGGTGCGGAGGCGTCCCTGAGTTTGAACGGTGTAGGTGAACTGCTGGCCGGAGGGGACGGGTTCTCCGCCGATCTGGCCTGCGGGGTTGACGGTGTTCTGAGTCTGGATGGCCTGGATGATCTGGGGGATGGTGATGCCGAGGGTGGCGAGCTTGGCGGGCTTGACCCAGATGCGCATGGCGTATTGGCCAGCGCCGAAGATCTGCACGTGGGAGATGCCTTTGAGGCGGGAGATCTGGTCGACGAGGTTGATGTATGCGTAGTTTGCGAGGAAGGTGCCGCTATAGGTACCGTGTGGCGAGTCGACGGCGACGAGCATCATGGGCGCGTGGAGGGATTTTTGGACGACGACGCCGGAGGTATTGACTTCAGCAGGGAGTTGGGGCTGAGCCTGGTTGACGCGGAGCTGAGCGAGGACCTGATCGATGTTGGGGTCGGTTCCGATGTGGAAGTCGACGGTCATCTGCATGTTGCCATTGCTGGCGCTGGTGGAGGTCATGTAGCTCATGTTGTCGACGCCGTTCATCTGCTCTTCAATGGGCGTAGCGACGGACTGAGCGAGGGTGTTGGCGTCGGCTCCCGGGTAGCTGGCGCGGATCATGATCTCGGGTGGGACGATATCGGGATACTGGGAAGTGGGTAGGTTGACGAGGGTGACGGTCCCCATGATGACCATCAGGATGGAGATCACCATGGCCACGATGGGCCGGCGGATGAAGAATTTGGACATAGTCTAGTTGCCTTCCCCGGTCTGCATCTGTCCGACGTCTGAGGGCGCGACGGAAACGAGGTGGGGCTTGACGGGCATTCCCTCGCGGAGTTTGCCGACGCTCTCGACGGCGACCTGTTCGCCGGGTTTCAAGCCGCTCTGAATGACCTGCATGTTGCCGAAGGCAGGGCCGAGTTTGACGGGCTGGATGTGAAT
>CAZWSD010000466.1:0-3006 GCA_964636535.1 uncultured Acidobacterium sp.
CCCGTCTTTCAGGACCCCTACGCCGCCCTCAACCCCCGCATGCGCGTCGCCGAAATCATCGCCGAGCCGCTCCTCATCCACCAGCGAATTACCGACCGTCTCTCCCGCGTCGAGCGCCTGCGCCGCTCCACCGAACTCCTCCACGCCGTCGGCCTCGACGACTCCGCGCTCGGCCGCTACCCGCACGAGTTCTCCGGCGGGCAGCGCCAGCGCATCGCCATCGCCCGCGCGCTCGCCCTCCGCCCCGAACTCCTCATCCTCGACGAGCCCATCTCCGCCCTCGACGTCAGCGTCGGTGCCCAGATCGTCAACCTCCTCCGCGACCTCCAGCGCGACTTCCGCCTCACCTACCTCTTCATCTCTCACTCCATGCCCGTGGTCCGCTACCTCGCCAACCGCGTTGCCGTCATGCAGCACGGCCGCCTCGTCGAGTCCGGCCCCTGCGAGCAAATCTGCAACCACCCCAGCCAGGACTACACCCGCAGCCTCCTCGCCGCCACACCCGAGCTGCAGACCAGCTAACCATCCTCCCTCCAAATGCTCTAATAGGGTATGAGTTACACACGACGCGCAGCCGCTCTGCTCGCGCTCGCTCTTGCTCCCCTGGCCCTCCACGCTCAGGCAAAACTCAGTTGCAATGTCCAGCCCACCACGCTCGCTCAAGCCCTCCATTGCTGGCGCCCCCTCCTCGTCTTCAGCCCCACCGACAACAACCCCAAGCTCCTCGACCAGGAGCATATCCTCGACCAGGACGCCGACGACATGATGGACCGCTTCGTCCTCCTCGTCCCCGTCGTCCCCAACGCAAAAAACACACCCACCCCGCTCGACTCGCCCTGGACCCTCATGAGCCAGCAGCAGATGAATCTCATCCGCGCCCGGTTCCACGTCCCCAACAACCACTTCCAGGTCATCCTCCTCGACGAGACCGGCAAACCCGTCCTTCACAGTGACCAGCCCGTCTCTACCAACCACCTCAAGGCCATCATCCACAACCTCCCCCACCGCAAGCTTGAAAAATACCGCCGCGGAGCCAACTGACCGCATCTATAAATCGCGTAGCATCATAAAAGAGGACCGCGATCGGGCCCCTCTTTCCGTCCCCTCCAGCTTTCCCGGAACTCTCAACCCCGGATTCCCGTATCTCAAACACAATTTTTCGCCGTCCACTCCTCAACCCCATCGCTCCCGCATTCCATCGTTTACCATCCGTCTTACAGAACACGCCGTGAACATGCATCTCTTCACCCCCGAGCAGCCCACACCGATCCCCGACCGGATCGACGCCCTCAGGCGCGTCGCGCCCCTCCAGGGCATGTCGGACGAAGAGCTTCTCTGGCTCGCGGAAAACGGCATCGAGCGCTGCGCCCCCTCCGGCGCCATCCTCTTTCAGGAAGGCGATCAGGCCCGCGACATGACCATCCTTCTCCACGGCGAAATCCAGGTCTACCGCGAGCGCAGCGGCCCCATGGCCATCTTCATCGGGCGCGCCGGCCAAATCACCGGCCTGCTTCCCTTTTCCCGCATGAAAACCTACGGCGGACGAGGCCAGGCCATCGCGGAAGTCTGGGCCCTCCAGTATCCCCTCGAAATCTTCCCGGAAATGCTCCGCGCGGTCCCCTCCATGGTCCAGCGCTCCGTCTCCGTCTTGCTCGACCGCACGCGCGAGGTCACCCGCCTCGAGCAGCAGACAGAAAAACTCAACGCCCTCGGCAAGCTCGCCGCCAATCTCGCCCACGAGCTCAACAACCCCGCCTCCGCCGCCCAGCGCTCCGCCGCCGGCCTCCTCAGCGAACTACGCCTCTACGGCCGCCACAAATTCGACCTCGGCAGCCTCTGCCTCGCAGCGCCGCAACTCACAGCCCTGCATTCCTGGCAGGATAAAATCCGCCTCCGCGCACCTGCTAACGGCGTCACCCGACATCCCTCCAACGAGGATGCCATCACCCAATGGCTCCGCGATCACGACATCGATCAACCCTGGCAGGTCACACCCGACTTGGACGAGGCCGGCGTTACCACCGAAAACCTCGATGAACTCAGCCAACTCATCCACGACGCTCCCCTCGCCGTCGTCATCGGACAGTTCGCCTCCTCGCTCCGCACCGAGCGCATGGCGCAGGCCATGCTCGACTCCACCGCCCGCATCTTCGACATCATCGCCGCCATCAAGGATTACTCCTACATGGACCAGGCCCCCATTCAGGATGTCGATGTCCCCCAGTCGCTCGAAACTACCCTCGCCATGCTGCAGTCGCGCTTGGGCAAAACCCGCGTCGAGAGACGCTACGCACCGGGCCTGCCGCGCATCTCCGCCTACGGCAGCGAGCTCAACCAGGTCTGGACTGCAATCCTGGAAAACGCCCTCGACGCCACCGAAGGCAGCGGGCAGATCGTGCTCAGCGTAAAACAGGCCGGGGAAACACTCGTGATCGAAATCTGGGACGATGGCCCCGGAATTCCTGCCGCCATTCAAAACCGCATCTTCGAGCCATTCTTCACTACCAAGGCTCCCGGCGAGGGACTCGGGCTCGGACTCGACACCGTCCAGCGCATCGTCCGCCGCCATCGCGGCTCCGTCAGCGTTCAATCCGAACCTGGCTCCACCTGCTTTCAGGTTCGCCTGCCCATCGAACCGCTCCAGGCCTATTAGCTCTTGCCGCCGCTGTTGCTCCGCAGCGCCTGGTACTGCTGCATCTCCCGCGCCGCCTCCGCCGTCCGCCCCAGCTTCTTATAGGCCGTCGCCAGATCCAGGTGGACCTGCGGATCCTTCGCATCCAGCTTCTCCGCAGCCTCATACGCCTTCACCGCCTGCGCCATCTCCCCATCCGCCGCATAGGCCTCGCCCAGCACCCGCCGCAGATTTTCCTCCTCCGGCAGCTTGGCCGCCAGCGCCTTCAGCCGTGTAATTCCCTCTGCTGTCTGTCCCGTCTTTATCAGGCAATCGGCGTAGATAAATGAAACCTCATCGGTTACCTTTCCACTCGCGATCACCGGCGCCAGCGC
>CAZWSD010000467.1:0-2998 GCA_964636535.1 uncultured Acidobacterium sp.
CGAGGGTTCCGGCCTGCTGCAGTCGGGGATTTCCCGTAAGTCGCACGCTGTTGTCGGCAGCCGTATATTCCGCCCGGCTGGCCCAGGCGGTGAGAGGTTCTTGTGAAGGGGGGGCGTTTCTGGCTGGAGTCTGCTGCATCATGACATGCCCATCCTCGACGGCGGAGACAAGCTGCACGGCGGAGAGAAGCTGGGGCTTTGACGAGTGGGCGAGTGGTTTTTGCGGCTGCGGTGCAAAGGTCAGGCGGAGGGAATCACTGTGAGTAGAGTTGATGGAGCCGTCCTTGCCGAGACTGGAGATTTGCGCATGGCCCGTGCCGGTAACAGTGCGCAGGATGCGTCCGTCCTCGAGAGTGGCAACCAACGTGTCCGCATGAATGGTAGTTTGCTGGAGCGGCTGGTGCGTGTATAGGGTGCGGAGCGTGGCGACGGCATTCTGCCGGACAGTGATGGTGGTGGGAATGGATCTTGCGCCGGAGGGGATGGGGACAAAGATGACATCTGCCTGCGCGCCGTTGAGGTCGCGGGTGGAGACGGCCCGCGGATCACCGGGAGCCCCGGTGGATTGCTGGACAAAACGGACCGAATGGTCAAACTGGGCATGCTGCAGAAGCGAGCGGCTGGGGTGGCCGGGTGGAGGTCGAAAGTCCAGATGCGCCTGCCGTGCCGAACCGCGCATGGATTCGCGCTGGGTATGGCTGGCGTAGGTGATACCACCAGAGAGATTGGCGGTTTGCGGCTGGTTGTGGGAGTTCAGGGTAATCCGCGCCAGTTGCGCGGTGAAAGTTGCGCCGGTGGCCGAGGTCATGCGCACGTTGCCTTGCGCGATGATGCGATCGGCGGAGCCATCGGGGCGGAAGTAGAGCAGAGCCTGGGCCGCGGATGTTGTCTGTGTTTCGGATTGGATGACGGGAGAAAGCAGCGTGACCTGGTTGCTGCTCCGCAAAAGACTCAGATGTCCAGCGTGAATGGTAGTGGCCTGAACCGGTGTGGAGTGGTTGGAGAGGACCTGGAGAGCGACCTTTCGCTCCAGCACGAAGAGGCCGGTCCTGGAGTTGTAAGAGGCTCCCACTGCATGCCCTGAGCCGATGGGCAACGAAAACTGAGTGTACTGAGCGGTTTGGGCAAGGCCAGTTTTGGAGTTATAGGCAAGGTGGCTGGTTTGGACTTGAATGGGGCGTCGAGGCTTGCCGTTTCCTTGAAGCGAGGGGTTTTGAATGTCGATTTCCACCTTGCCCTGGCTTCTGGCGATACCCGTATTGCGGTCGTATTCGAACTCCGCTCCGTAGATGTGGTCCAGGCGATGGCTGCCGCGTGGACCGTAGAGCGTGATGGAGACATCGTGCAATTCAGCCTTGTCGTTTTTGAAGCTGATGAGGCGCGAGGCATGGATGGTGAAAAGCGTGTGGCCGTGACTGGATTTTGAAATGGTGAAGCCGCTGGCTGTCTGCTGGATGTTAACGCCGAGGCGGTGAGGCAGATTCTGAACTATGTGCCGGTACTGCAGGCCACTCCAGAGGAAGAATCCGGCGAGAACCAGAACCAGCAAGGATGCGGCGATCAGGATCCAAAGCCGCAGTCGCTCGACAGTTACTCGCATTCAGGATTATTTTCTCACTTTGCCGGGGAGTTGGACTCCCGCAGAGCGAGGAGGAGTTTCGCGGTGGTCACGATCTGGCCTGTGTGACGGAGTGTGTGGTCGGCGCAGTGGACCAGGAGTCCGCCGACGGTGGTGGGCAGGGCTTTGCGTCCAACGCCGCGAGACTGTTCCATGTCCGCATGGGCGAGTGCACGGACGCGAAGGGAGGCTTCTTGACAGGCCATGGATAGCTCCTGAAAGATGGCTTCCTTGCTGGCTCCCGGTTCAAGTTCGACGTTGAGCGCGGCCACCTGGGTGACGTCAAGCTGATTGCCCTCGGCGTAGGTGAGAAGGCGGTCCAGGCTGCGGCCGATGTGGCGGATATGGAATGCGGCGGGGGGAATTCCATAGGGCTGAGCGTGGAGCTCCTGAGTGGTAAGGCCGGCGCACCAGCGCTGGGCGTCTTCCTGCGCCATTTCGATAGCGTGGAGCACGGCGCGAGCGATGGCGGGGACTTCAGGGAACGATCCGCGCAGCCAAGGCTCCAGCCTGCGGTTCGGGGAGGTTATGGAAGCGGCTTCTGTCATAGCGCGTTCTCCAGATGATGGGGGCAAAAGCGTCTGCCGTGGGAGGATGCTTAAAAGCAATGCCGAGCCCCGAGGCCCGGCATTGGGTTGGATGATGGGTGAAGAACGTTACTCCGCGGCGGGAGCGTCCGGCAGCGGTGCTGACGCGGCCGCTCCCTTGACGCGCACTACGGTGATTTTTGAAAAACCTTCCTTGAAGCTTGGCGGCCGAAGCCGCTCGGCCATCTTACGCATGGTCTCTTCGTTGACGACGCGTTCGCGGCGGCTGTTGCGCTGCATGCAGACCTCCAATGGAACATCGAAGAAGACGGCCTGAACATCGTAGCCGAAGCTCTTCGCCATCTTGATCCATTGGCGGCGCTCATGCGGCGAAAGATTCGTCGCGTCTACATAATTCCACGGCATCTTTGCGATGAGGCGCGCGCGAAGGAGCGAGCGCAACGTCGAAAAGACCAGCCCCTGATAGCGCTGTTCCGTGATGTCATCGAAGAGAATAGACCGCAGCATGTCACTGGAAAGCGGCTGAACGCCACGGCGTTTAAACCAGGTTGTTTTGCCGGAGCCGGGCAATCCGATGGCCAGCACGACAAAGCCGCGCGGTCCGGAAGAATCACCCGCCGGCGCCGCAGCTGGTGCTGGCGGCGGCACGGAAGGGGACTCCGGCTGGGTCTCCACCACAAGGCTGCCCTGCACTGTGGATTCCTGGGCCTCGGCAGTCTGCCTGACCTCCACTTCGCGCGCAGGAGCGATTGCGGAATCTGGTAATTCCTCAGGAGTCTGCGTAAGATTGGGGCCTTCATCAAGATAGGAAGGGCTAAGGGGCGCCAGTCCA
>CAZWSD010000468.1:0-2986 GCA_964636535.1 uncultured Acidobacterium sp.
TCTGCTTCGGCTTCGACTCCTCACGCTTCGCCAGCGCAATCTTCAGCACGCCGGCCTCGTAATTCGCCTCCACCTTCTGGGCATCCACCGTGTTCGGTAGCGCAAACGACCGGAAAAAGCTTCCATACCGTCGCTCAATCCGATGGAAGTTCTCTTCCTTCTCTTCCTTCTCGAACTTCCGGTCGCCACGAACCGTCAGCGTGTTGTTCTCAATCTGGATATCGAGATCCTCCTGCTTCATGCCCGGAATCTCCAGTTTCAGCACAATCTTCTGCTCGTCTTCATATACATCGACCGGAGGAACAAACGATGCAGTCGTTACCACATCCCCCTCGCCCGTCCCCCGCGAATAGTCCTGAAAGAGCGAGTTCATGCGATTCTGCAGTGCAAGTACATCCCGGAACGGGTCCCAACGAGTGATTGCCATAATTCCCTCCTTATACGGAATGAATTTTTTAAACCAATAATCCCTGAGCGCAGAGGGAGCCGCTGCGTGAGCTCTCCACTCCAGCACTCATACCATCTGATTCAGACTATAGCACAATGGTTGCATATTATATGAGTGTTTTGTTGTCATATTCCAGATCACATGCCCCACCTAACCTAAATAAAAGTAAACAAATACCTTAATCGCAAAAACCAAGGGCCCCGCGCGCCCCGCCCCTATCCTCCCCAACACCAAATCCCTGCCCCTCCCCAGCCCAGGGTCGAACCTGTCCGGCCAACTCAGCCACTCCCCCCTAAACCTCTCTGGATCTTCTCCAGGCTCTCTGTGCCCCCGGGGTGAATCACGCTTTCCACCCAACCCCGAAACTTTCTGCATCATTTCCCGCCCTCACTTGCGTATATCCCGGTGAACCACCCGAGGAAGCCCGCTTGGAACCCACACGACAGCAATTCGAGTCCATCGTCTCCGAGCATCAGGCGCGCGTCTTCTCCATCGCCTTCCGCATCCTCGGCGACTACGCCACCGCCGAAGAGGTCGCGCAGGATGTCTTCCTTGAGTGCCATCGCGCACTGCCCACCCTCACCGGCCCTGACCACCTCACCGCATGGCTCCGCCGCGTCGCCTGTCATCGCGCCACTGACGCGCTCCGCCATCGAGCCGCCCGCGGTGGCCAGTACTTCGAGGTTTACGACGAATCCCTCATGCCCGCCGCCGAAATCCCGCCCCCAGACTCGCCTCTCATGAACCGCATCGAGCAGCTCCTCTACACCCTCCCCGAACAACAGCGCGCCGTCGTCCTCCTCCGCTATCAGGAAGACCTCGAACCTCAGCAGATCGCAGAAACCCTCGCCATGCCCCTCGCCACCGTGCGCAGCCATCTCCAGCGAGCCATCAAGCTGCTCCGCTCCAAAGCCGAGCGAACCCTCCAGGAGTACACCCGTGGTTGATCACAACCGCCAATTCGAACCATTCGAAGACCCCGACTTCGAATCCGAACTGCGCCAGGCCCTCCAGCCTCGCAGCACCCCGCCAAACTTCACCGCCGGCGTCATGTCCCGCATTCCGCCCGACGCCCACAACCAAGCATCCACGCCGCGCCGCGCCCGCATCTTCCATTTCCCCGCACCCGCACGCCTTGCCGCCGTCGCCTCGTTGCTCATCGTCATCCTCGCCGGCACCCTCGCTTGGCAGCAGCATCAGCGCCGCGTCGCAGGTGAACACGCACGCCAACAAGTCTTCATCGCCCTTCAAATCACCCACTCCACCCTTCAGCAGGTGGCAGAAAACATCTCCACCATCCAGACCCGAGAGGAACTCCACCCATGAAAGCCTTCCACAAACTCACCCTCCCCACGCTCGCCCTTGCCCTGCTCACCGCTCTGCCAGCTCTGGCTCAGGGCCCCGTGCCATTTCCACCCGGACTCGCCAAAAAACTCGCCGCCCGCGCCAGCAACTACACCGAGGTCACCCTCGACAAAAACACCCTCAACTTCGCCTCCCAGTTCATGAACAAAGACAACAAAGGCGACCAGCAGGCCAAAAGCCTCATCCACAACCTCAAAGCCATCTACGTCCGCACTTACGAATTCAAGCAACCCGGTGAATACTCCATCGCCGATCTCGACCGCATCCGTGACCAGTTCCGCGGACCCCAATGGGTGCCCATGGTCCAGTCACGCTCCCACTCCAAAAACGGCCTTGAAGTCAGCGACATCTACCAGAAAGTCGTCAACGGAGAGTCCCAGGGCATGCTCATCCTCAATGCCCAGCCCAAGGAACTCGACTTCGTCTACATCTCCGGCCACATCAATCCCTCCGAACTCGGTGGTCTCGGCGGCAACTTCGGCGTCCCCAAACTCCACGTCCGTGACCACAACCATACCGCCGGCCCCTCCGGCAGCAGCAACCACCCCGGCTCAGCCTCGGCAGGCAACCAATGAAGTACTTCACCGCCGCCGCGCTCTGCCTTGCCCTGCTCCTGCTCGCGCCCCTCCACGCCTGGCTCTCCCCCAGGCTGGGATTTAACGCCGCCGTCGCCGCCGTCGAGCAGCAATACCACCCCCAACAGCAGCACATCCCGTTCCAGTGGTTTATCAGCCTTTGCGCCACCATCAGCACGGGCGGCGGCGTCCGCGGCCTCCGCGTCGCCGACTTCAGCCACGTCAACGGCGTCACCACCCCTCAGACCCTGGCCGCCCTGCTCTCCAGCCACCTCAGCACCGACTGGCATCGCATGATCCTCAGCCGCGACGACGCCTCTGACTTCAGCCTCATCTACGTCCGCCCCGAAGGCCGCTCCATGCGCATGCTCGTCGCCAGTTACAACCACGGCGAGCTAGACCTCGTCCGCATGGACCTCAACGGTCAACGCCTCGCCCACTTCGTCAACAACCCCACCCACTCCGCCCGCCACAACCTCATCCCAGACTAGGGCCTGTTAACACGACTGCTAGGGATGGCGTTGCGAGCAACAATCGTCTCAGTCTAGCCGCCATTTCTCACGGGAGTCGGGGATGCAGTAGAGGCGGGATGAGAAAA
>CAZWSD010000469.1:0-2983 GCA_964636535.1 uncultured Acidobacterium sp.
AATATCAGCAGTAGAAAAGGCAGCGCGTCCATGAAGAAATAGGGTGCGGTCAGCACCGGAGCAAACACGGCAAAGAGATAAGAGCCGTGGACGGGATGGGTAAACTGGCGCCAGTACCTCATTGTTCCCCAGCCATAGGGCACGTCATTGACAGTGGAGTAGCTGGTAGCCGGCCAAATAAGGTTGTCGTAAATCAGATTTCCAAGCGCGCCCTGGCTCCAGAAGTAGAGCAGCCCGACGCTCATGAAGATTGCATAACTGGCGGTGATGGTAAGTACTGGACGCAGTGATATCTTTTTCCGCAGAAAGAGCACGGCCATCCATGCAAGGATGGCGACGAAAAGATACAAGCCCCTGGGCTGGAGGGTGTAGCTGGTGAAGGCCGCCAGGAAGCCAGCCACCCATAACCAGACAATTTGCTGCCGCTCAAACCACAGCACCACGCAGATGACGCCCAGGAGGGCGAAGAAGTTGCTGTCAGTGTGGTAGCTCATGAGCGGCCACATACCGCCAAAGTATGCGGCTACGAGCGTGACGGCCGGCAGCCATGCATATTTCCGGCATATCTGCGCTGCCAGGTGGTACAGGGCAATCGCGGTACCGAGCGATGAGACAAAGAGGCAGACGCGCGCGCCGAAGAAATCGGCGCCGAAGACGCGCATGAAGAGGGCATTCCACCAGAAGCTGCCGGGGCCTTCGTCCTCGACAAAATCCTTGGCGAATACCGCGCCATGCATGAGTCGAACCGCGCCCGACTCCAGCAAGGAAGCGGAGTAGAAGCGCATAAAAGGCAGAAGATATATTGCAGCCAGCGTGCTGAAGATGAGCAGTTGCTGATTGCGCCGCAGCCAGTTCGAAGAACTCCGGGCAGATTTGGAATCCGCCGTGAGAGGTTGCGCGGCGGGCGTAGAATTCATCACCGTCCCCAAGGGTATCATTCCGTATTGTCTGCTATCGCAAGTTCGCGCAGGCATTAGAGCTTCGCCTACGAGGATACGCCAAGGTGCTCTCTGAACGACTCTGATTGTTGCTCTAGAGCGTGCGTGGAGGAGCTGGCTGCCTTAGCGGCGCTCGGTTCGTTATCAGGCTCGAGTTGTATCGCCGGCTCGGCAAGGATGACGGCACGCGGAACGGTCATGGTGTGCGCTGAAAAGTTGCAAGTGCCCGCAACCACATACAACGGCCGTCCTTTTGTTTCTTCGTAGACACGAGCCACATAGTCTCCGATAGCGCCGAGCGCCAACAGGATGATCCCGGAGAAGATGCATTGGAGGGCAATCAGGGAGGCCCAGCCACGAACCAGGCTCGAGCCTGTCAGGGCCAATATCAGGACCAACACCAAGTACGAGAAGCCGACGACACTCAGGACGCATCCGGCCGCGATGCTGAGGCGGAGCGGAGCGGCGGAAAAGGACGAAATGCCGGTCCAGGCAAAGAGAATCATGCGCAGGAGCGAATAGTGTGTTTCTCCGGCGGCCCTTGGCTGGCGCTCATAGGGAAGCACGATCTCCCGCAGGCCGGACCAGGCGGCCAGCCCCCTCATATAGCGGTGCTGCTCACGAAGACTCCGCATCACCTTGACGGCCCGACGGCTGTAGAGCCTGAAGTCGCCTACCTGTGGCGTTATCTTCTGGTCGGCCAAGCGCGACAACAGGCGATAATAAGCAGCCGCGCTCCAACGCTTGAAGGGCGTATCGCCGGCTCGCGACACGCGCTGCGGGGAAACCAGATCATAGCCCTGCTCACAAAGCTCGACCATGCGGGGCAGCAATTCCGGTGGATCCTGCAGGTCGGCATCCATCACCACCACGGCATCGCCATCGGCGAAATCCAACCCAGCGGTGATCGCGGTCTGGTGCCCGAAATTCCGGCTCAGGCGAATCAGCCGCACGCGGGAATCATCGCGGGCAAACTGCTCGATGAGTTGAGGAGTGGTATCTGTGCTTCCATCGTCGACAAAAATCACCTCCCAGTGAAAGGGGCGCAATACCTGGCGCAGACGCGAGAGAGTGATAGGTAGCGCCTGCTCTTCATTCAAGACCGGGATGACGACAGAGAGCAGCAATGGGAAATGAGAAACGCAGAAGTCAGTTGGATGTGTGGTTATCTTACCTAATAGAAATCTCGCCTGTGAGCAGGACAGGCTCGAGAGTGAACCTGCCATGCTCAAAGGCGAGGATGAGTGATTTAGACTTCGGCGAACTCAACCGGCCTTCGCCGAAGTCTGTCTGCTTCGCAGCATCCACCAAGCCCCTTAGGCGGATTGGAGCTTGGTCCCGATGCTGCTATAGATGGCGCTGAGTTCGGCCGAAATACCCTGGATGGCAGCGATGGCCGCCAGGGAGATAAAGCCGACCAGCAGAGCGTATTCAATCAGGTCCTGGCCTTCTTCGCGATCCAGAATCATCTGAACCTTCAGAGCCAGCATGGAGAGCATGTTCATGTCTTTTTCCTCGCACTTGAAAATAGAGAAAACCGTCTTCTGACGATCTCTAGTGGCCATTATGCAAGCAAATCACCAAAGAGGAAAGGATATAATTGCGGGCGCCAAATAGAAGAGTCACGTCATCCCCTGCAGTTGTTGACACTCACCAAACAGTAACACGCAAGTAACCGAAGACTTGATTCTGGTCACCATTTTCTGTCTATCCTGCCGCCGGAAAAAGACTACTCAGTGGCGAAATGGATGAATAATGTGTCACCTTATCCGCAGGAACGGGGCGAGGTGGGAAGCTATTCGGGGAGACATTTGAACCTTGTGGCGCTGTTCTAATTTACTGGCCGGCCAAGATCGATTTGGCGGATAGGAGAGCGGAAGGATGCACCAGATCGGGCTTGCTGGAGACGGATCCCGAAACCTGGTGCAAGGCGCGCCTCCCCGGCGCAGAGAGGCCAGGCGAGGAACGGCCGAGCAACAAATAGCAGCGAACTATTCGCTCGAAGAGGAAACAATGATGGCCTTGAGCAGATGACCGGCAGCCGG
>CAZWSD010000470.1:0-2963 GCA_964636535.1 uncultured Acidobacterium sp.
TCGCAGCGGCCGGGGAGGCCGGCGTGCGGCGCGCCCTGGAGATGCTCACGGTCGAACTCGACCGCGTGCTCGGTCAGCTGAGTTGCCGAACGGTGCGCGATCTCGGGCCGCATCTGCTGCGCGGCCCGGGGGTTCCGCCCGGCCGCTGAGGCACGGCGGCGTCGGCTCAGTCGGTTCCGGCGAGCACCTTGCCGGGGTTGAGGATGTTGCGCGGATCGGGCGCCGCTGCCAGCTATTCCACCCGCTGCGCCATGGCGAATCCCCGGCTCGCAAGGGCCGTTCCGTGCGCCGTGTACTCAATGAGCCCGCGACTGCGCTGCAGCGCCGCGACGCATGTGCGGCCCGGGGGCTGGCGCGATGCCGATCCCGGAGCCGGCCCGCCCGCCGGCGCAGCGCGGCAGGCCTGCTACGCAAGCGGTCTTCGAGCTGCGTGAGTCAACCCGACGCCTGAACAATCGGGGGCCTTCAGCGAATGACGTGAATCAGGTAGCTGGTGGCCGGGCGGGCTCCGATGGGGATTTCCCAGCCGGTTTCGACCATTTTGCCCCGCAGCTCGCCCAGAGGACGGGATTCGCCATCGAGCGGGGTGACGATCATCCCCACCGCTCCTACGATGTCCTTCAGCTTCACCCAGCCGCGGATCACCTCGATGCGCGTCGGCGCCTTGCCCCAAACACTGAAGTCGGTGCGGCTTGCGTTCCAGACCGAGCCGGTGTTTTCGACTCTGCCGGTTGCGGTGAGCAGCATCAGGGACGAAGTCGACAACGGCTTGCCATCGAGCGAGGAAAGGGTGATGGAGCAGAACTTGTTTTCAACGTCGGCGGATAACTGCGAGGTTCCAACCCCATAGGTTGAAACGAAGCCGACGAGGGCCGTGCTCCTGGGAGTGTCAATCGTGACCAGGCCTCCTTTCGCACGCGAATGCCACCAGGCCAACTGTCCGGTGTCGGAGCGGAACGGGTTGGACGGCTCGTCATGAAAGCCCTGGGTTGGCTGGCAATCCAGGCAGCGGATGCGCGAGCCATGCTCGAGGGGCAGGAACAGCGGGAAGCCAGGAGTGAAGTACGGCATGAAGGACTGCGGAAGGCGCATGCTCTCGTCAACCTGCTGCGTCGAATAAGTCCGCTCGACGATTCTTTTGGCCGCAGCGACATCGTGGCGCAGGAACAAAAGCGCGCCCACGGGCATCTCCGCTATCTTGACCGGATCTTCCGAAATATCAAAATGGTCGCCGATCACCGGGCGCCACAATCCAGTCACCTTGGGCTCGAAGCTATAAATGAAAATCCCATCCCAATCCTGGAACGCGCCGTAAGCAGCCAGAATAGGGATCAGCTCGGCTTCGTAGTCATTGGGGAACGGCTCATTCACCTCGCTCACGATGAAAGGCTTATGGGCCATTGTTGAGCGGCTGAGTAAGACGGGCAGCGAGTGCAGCGGATCATCGACCATCGGAGTGTTGCGGTGAACTGTGATCGCAGGATGCTGCCAATAGCCGTGCGCGCCCACAATATCCATTTCGGAATTGGCGCGCAGTAGTGGCATGCCGGGGATGAAATAGGTGTGGTCGGCGGTCCCCATGATCAGCGACTTCACGTGAAGCGTCTGCTTGAGGTACGAGCGTATGTTTTGGAAGAAGCCGCTCTCAACATGGTTGAAAAAGGCCGCTTCGGCATAGAAAACAGGCGCCGGGGTTGAGCCGAAATCCTGCCTCTGGGTGATCGAAAAGGGCTTCCCCGCGTTGAGGCCGGCGAGTTTGCGAAGGCGGCCGAGCTCGGCCGGAGAGTACGTCGTTTTCAACCAACTGTTGTATTGACGCGTGAGCATCGCTTTGTAATAGGGCGTCAAATCGAGCTGGAAGCGCGGCGCGCCCGGCACGAGCTTGCCCCGCAGCCAATTCCTCTGCCAAAACTCGAGGAGCGAGTTTTCGTTGACGATTTCGACGATGGCGACTGCCGGCTCGTTGTTGTATCGCGTTTTGGTGTACGGGTTGTAGTGAGTCAGCAGCTGCCGTGCGTAGTCTTTCTGGAGCTGGATCAGGCGCGGGTCAAATTCCGTGATTGCTTTTGCGGCGCCAATCAGCTTGTAGTCACGGACATCGTCTCCTTTCTTGTAGCGGCGGCCGACGTTCAGATTGAAGTCGACGTAAATCCCGTTTTTCTTCAGTTGGTAAACCAGATAGTCGAGGCGGTCCAGTTGGCCCGGGTCCATGACCTGGCTCGTGGCCGCATTTCCATCCAAGAGACCGCTGGGAGTGTAGGTGACGGGGATACTGCCCGCCGCGCGATGTTGCTGCTGGGTCAAATCCAGGAATTGGAAGCGAACGCAGTTCACGCCCAGTTGGGCCAGTGCCCGCGCATAGGTCTTCGCGTCTTGTTTGGGGGGGAGCAACGCCGAGCCCGGAGTCCAGCCGGTGACGTTGACGCCCCAGATCCGAAAGCGTTTGCCATCCGGTGTGACCAGGTGGCCGCCGGCAACGCGGATGAAACCCTCCTTGCCCGCGGGGGCGGACAGCAGGAAACGCACGTCGGCGCTGGAATTTGCTCGAAGCTGGTGATTAATGGTGAAGACCTGAAGGCGCGGTCCACCGTCGATGGACGGTGGCTTGGCCGCTTGCGCGCATGGTGCAACCGGCAGGGCCAGCAGACATCCCATCAGTAGTTTGCGCATCGATCCACGTCCTAAGCCACCGGTCAGAAATGAATGAATTGCCGCCGCACGGCGCGCGATCTCAGGTCGCGCAGCAGGTGCGGCCCCGCGGCCTTGCCCGGCTGCTGACGCACGGCGGCGTCGGTTCAGCCGGTTCCGGCGAGCACCTTGCCGGGGTTGAGGATGTTGCGCGGATCGAGCGCCATCTTGAGCGTGCGCATCAGCGCGATTTCCTCGGGCGTGCGCGAGCACGACAGGAAGGCGCGCTTCTGCAGGCCGATGCCGTGCTCGCCGGAGATCGACGATCCGGGGCG
>CAZWSD010000471.1:0-2960 GCA_964636535.1 uncultured Acidobacterium sp.
TGTCGTATGCGAGTTGTGAGGGCTCCAATTTTCTGAGCAGTTCCTTCAAATTGGACATTTTGTCCAATTTCTTCGTTTCGGGGTCACGCATCTTGCCGCCTCCAATTTTGCTGATTGCCAAAGTGATTGAAGCTTTTGACTCCTTATCGACGTTGCACGGTCCTGAAGCTCAACGTGGGAAGGGCTGCCCCTATGCTGCTGGTTCGCAACTCCCTTCGGGATGAGCGCTTTCCCCGCTTTCCGGAGCGGGCCTGAAAGATGCTGGGTGATCGGTGCTCGAGGAGAATTCAGAATTGGCTGTCGTCTCTGCAAGGAGACTCCCGAGGGGAGGGTATCACGTATGGAATGCAGAAACGGCTGTGGCAGTGAATTGGTGCGACAAGGGTAACCTCATGGTGGCCGACGCCCTGCCATCAAAGATTTCTGCCACTCCCGCGCGGCTGAAAACAATTGCCAAGCCACAGAGATAAGCATGGTGCTGTTTCAAAAGGCCCTACGAGGGTTGTGATCGAGTGGGCCGACCCTGGGCAGGCTTCCCAGCTTTGCGCTTCCTCTTGACCGCTTTTGAGGCTTCTTCCTCAACCAGATCCGTATCGAAGAACGACAGTTGCAGCGGCCCGAGCAGGATGCTATTGCCTTGTTGAAGCAATTGAGCCGCTTCGGACACCCGCCGCAAGCGTCCTGAACGCGGCACTCCCTCCTTGAGTCGCTCGGCAGCCGTCGACAGGATCTTGTTCTGGACACTAACTCCGCGATCTGTCGGCGTGAGGACTCGGACTCGGGCATCCGCTTGGTATTTCTCTTTCCGAATGAGACCACTCTGCGCGAGAAAGCTACAGGCGCGGCTGACTTCATAGTCGTCCAGCCCGGTCTCTCGGCGAACCCACAACTCGAAGAATTCTCGCTCTTCGATGGTTCGCTGCAGGATGTAGAAGGCCAAAAACGTCAGCCCTTGCCTTCGGAGTTCCTGCAGGGTGAGCAGAAAAAACAGATTGCCGGATGGTGCCATGGCCTGAACCAGTCGCTCGAATCTCCTCGATACCTGCATAATTGCAAGTATATTCTCAGGCCAATATCCGGGTGTAACGCTCATGCTTGTAATGACATAGGCAAATTGTTGTTTGCCGTGCAATGGGCGCTCGGCGGGGGGAATCGTTCGCGATAGGAAATAAAACCGCTCGCCATAAAAAATAAAACATTCGTGAGGCATTGGTAGAAACGCGTCGTTCTAAATACTCGGGTCAGCGGCACAAAAGTCGAATCTGACTCAGCTGAGTTCTTATTCAAGCCGCTGGCGAGTGCATACTATGATCTCGGATCAACTGCAGTACGGCTTGTACCTTGGACGGATCGACCCTACCCGGCGGGTGGTCGGCCGGTCCGCAGATGGAGCGAGCGTTCTCAAGGCTATTTGCCCGATACTCACGGACGAGCAGGGTCACTGTTCGTCACCAGGCATTGTCTTCCGAAATGAAGATCAGTTCGACGCCTTACAAGGGCACCAGAGCGCGTCGAGCGATACCGTCGAGCCACCATCGCGGCTCCGCCTGGGTTCTGTTTCGAAGACATTGCATCTCGTTTCGAAATCACCTAACGTTGTCCCAGCGACACCAGCAAAGCGGACAGGAAAGAGCATGTCACGCAGAACTGGTCAATCAGGCCACGTTGAAAAGAGTGGCAAGTGGTGGGTCATACGGTGGTGGATGGACGTACCTGGTCAAGAGAAGCGGACTCACAAACGGGCGAGGATATGTCCGATTTCTGGGCCCGGAGTCTTATCGAAATCTGCGCGAGAGCGGCGCGCTCGCGAGATTATCGTCGAGAGCGGCGCAGATACCGAGGCGTACTTCAACAAGGTCGTCAAGCAGGGCGGCGGCCTCACGTTTCGGGAGCAGGCTGTGATTTGGTTTGCGCACGTGAAAACCCGAAAGCGCAAACCTGTAGCGGTTTCAACGCTGGAGTTGTGGGAAGGCTGCTTGCGCAATTGGATAAATCCACAAATCGGAGACTTACCTCTTTCCGAGGTCAACAACGCGGCGCTGAAGGGTCTCGTTGCGACCATGTCGGAAGGGGGATTGTCTCCGAAAACCATCGACAACTACGCGCAAGTGGTCAAGATGGTCGTGGCGTCCGCGGTCAACAAGGAAGGAGAGGAGATTTACACCCGAAAGTGGAACCATGATTTTATGGACATGCCGATCGTTGTGAAGGCGAAGCAGAACACGCCGTGCTTTTCCTCAGATGTCATGACTGGTTTGGCTGCTTGGAAGAAGGAGCGGGAGCGAATGGTGTTTATTCTGTGCGGTGCTGCAGGGCTGAGGATTGGAGAAGCGCTGGGTCTCGAAATTGACAAGCACATCTCTAAAGACTTCTTGACCCTTAGCATTGAGCAGAAGGTGCGCCATTGCAAAGTGGAGGATCGCCTCAAAACTGCGAGCGCTACTCGAAAAGTCGACCTTCATCCGGCGATCGCCGCCATCCTGAAGGAGTTTGCCGGGGAACGCAAAAGCGGGTTCCTATTCTGCACCCGGAATGGAAAGCCGCTGGGTTCATCCACCCTACTTCGACGGCATCTTCATCCGGCGCTGAAGCAGTTGGGATTCATCAATCCGTTTACCGGCAACAGCAAAGCTGGCAATCACGCATTCAGGCGCTTCCGAAACACGCATCTTCGGAATCGTACAGTGTGTCCCGATGGTCTCCAAAAGTTCTGGATGGGGCACGCCGATGAGAGCATGTCCGATCTCTACGACAAAATTAAAGAAGATGTTGAGTTCCGTAGAGAGTGGGCAGAAAAGTGCGGTTTCGGTTTCGAACTTCCTTCAGTTGTACCGAGTGTACCGAAAACAGAGGAAAAAGACGAAGCGCAGAAAGTCGCGTAAGTCTCATTGATTGTGTGAAAAAGAATGGTCGGGGAGAGAGGATTTGAACCTCCGACCCCCTGGTCCCGAACCAGGTGC
>CAZWSD010000472.1:0-2959 GCA_964636535.1 uncultured Acidobacterium sp.
GACATGTTATCGGCCTGCAGAGATGCGTGAAAGTTATAACCCTTGTACCAGGTCGGATCATAACCCTCCCAGAAGCTCGTCGCGCCCTCCTGCACCATACCGCCCCAGTACTCCCGAATCCAGTTCAGCGCCGCCCTGCGATGTCCCATCCTCGCCATCGCGGTCACCACATAAAAATTGTAGTAAGGCGTGATGATATACGGGTTGTACTTCAGACGACCTACATCGGATAGTGAGTTCCGCCAGATCGAAGCGTACTGGTCCTTGTTCGCAACCCCGGAAATAATCGCGTACGCATTCGGCTGCCAGCGATCTCCAAACGACCCCTTCGCATCCAGCATGTACTTCTGCGCCGCCGCCTTCAGTGCGTCGGCTTTCGCTTGGAATATCCGGGCGTTCTTGTCATCGTGCAATACCCGCAGCAGATAGGCGCCGTCCTTGAACGCCGCATAATACTCAAACTGCGTCGCCATCCGCGTCTGCGCGTCATAGCTGTTCATCTCCGGCGACCAGTCCACAAACGGCCAGGCATGCGTAAGATCCGAGAATAGATCCTTCTGGTCCAGATCCTTCTCCATATAGTTCAGCAGATCCACCAGCCGCGTATGCACGCTCTCCAGTTGCTCCATCGATCCGGTGTGCAGATAGTACATCTTCTCGCCCGTCACCCAGAACGCGGAGTATCCCGGTATCCCGTTCACGTGCCGCTTTACTGGCGCCGGACCAATCAGCCGGTTCAACGTGTCCTGCATCAGAAAGTGGTCGCCAAACACATCGTCAATCGTTCGCCCACTTACATCCAGATCCCCCATCCACCGATTCCGGTCCCGCTTCGGCGCATCCCAGATGTCATCCTGCATGCACAGGTGCGCGGTATATGCCCCAATCGTCCACATCTTGTTCAGTTCCGGATCGGACGATTCAAACGACCCCTGGTACTTCACCGGATACGCAATTCCATCCAGCCGTATCGCCTTGAATCGCGTATCCCGCCCCCCGACAAACCGGACAATCGCATAACGGAACGCGCTCTTCGGTCCATAAGCCGTCCCGTGCGCCGGAATATATACAGGATCGATTCCGAGATAGGGCTCTATCAGCGCTTCCGGCTCTGACTCGCCATACTGCACCGTAACTTCCGCCGGAGCATCGGAATCAGACCGCAACTCCAGCCGTCCGTTCACCTCGCGCCCAAAATCCAGCATCACTTGCGGCGAATTCTGAAACGACACATGTTCCGTCGGCAAGGTCACCGTCAACTCGCCGTCAGCAGTATCTCCCGTCAGCGCAGCGGCGTTCTTGACCGTACCCGTACCCGCGTAGACATGGCTCACCTTCATCGCATTCAGCGAGTAGTGCGCCAGAAAAGGAGATATCCCCGCATAACCGGGCCATGCATACATCCCTGCGTCCGCATTCGCCTGGAACAGGTCAATCGAGCTTTCAATTCCCCCAAGATCATCCGCCGCCGGCCAGTTCGCGTCGTTAAAGCTCTCGCTCTGCCAGCCTGCCGCCGGCGTCTCGGTCGTAGCCTTCCACTGCCCATCGCTCATCACCACCGGCGCGGCCTCAATCCCCCGCAGCGCCGGAACAATCATCGCCGCCAGCACCTTTCCGCGCTGCAGATGGCGGCTCACGGTGTCCCAGGCCTCATTCCCCGCCCGCGGTCCGTGCAGCGCTTCAATGGCCAGCACATTCTTGCCCGCGTGCAATTCCTTCGTCACATCGCACTCATAAACGCGAATCCCCATCGGGAAATTCAAGTTCAGTTGATAGTGCCCCACCTCCTGCCCATTCACATAGACCGTCGCCTCGCGCGGTCCCGCCAGGTAAAGCGTGGCATGGGTCGGAACCCGCTCCAGCTCGAATGCACGCCGGAAATAACGCAACGCGGCGTGACCCTTGCTATTCCGCGACCCCTCCCCAGGCGCCGTCCAGATATATTGCTCCGGCAGCGGCTTATGGAGCGCCGACTCCAGCTCTGATGGCGCCAGATTCCGCGCAGGATCAAGTTTGGCATTGGGAATCTTCGTAGGCCCGTTCGCCGGATTTCCCATCGGCACCTGCGCCAACACCGGCAATCCCGCCCCCAGCAAAACCGTCAACGAAAACACCCCAACTACTCGTTTGATGAACACTCCTCAGCTCCTTAGATCCCGCATTTAGTTGTTAAAGGTCCGTTTCACTTGCAAATCATCCGCTCACTTAGCCCGCAGTACGGTCACCGCAAAGGGAGCCAATGTCAGCATCCCTCCATCCAGCTTGCCCGCGCGGGGCGCATCGTCACCCGTGGCCTCATCCACCGTTGCAAAACTTGCATTTGCAAAACCGGCCGGCGCCTGCAAACTCTGGCTCTCGTCCGACGTATTCACCACAAGAATCTTACGCCCCTGCCCCGTCTTATAACCCTGCACCAGCACCGGATGACCCTGTCCAATCTCCGGCTGAGGAGTAACCTCCATAACATCCCCGCGATGAAAGTTATCCACGATCATCTTCAACACCCAGTACCGCGCATTCGGCTTCGCATTCCTGTAGTCAATCATTGAAACGCTCGGAAACTGCGACGGATAACCTACTAGCTGAGACTCACCGATCACATTAACCCCCAGCCGGGAAAGATGTACAAACAGATACGCATACAGCGACGCCGCCGCATTCCAGTAAACCTTCGGTATCTGGTAGCCCAGCGCCTTCCCCGCTTGAATCTCCAACCCGTCCGTCGGCAAAATCACGCCCAACTCATCCGTATCAATCTTGGTTTCGGGAGATAGACGGTTCCGAATCGCGATGATATACCGTGTCGTCGCCAGAAATCCGTTCGCCTGGTCAAAGAACGTATACTGCCACTCCTTCGGGCCTTCGCCCATCGCCGGCGTCGCATAGAAATGGAAAGAAATAAAATTGATCGGAATCCCCGGACGATGATTCTTGTGGTTCAGGAAATACTCGAAGTACT
>CAZWSD010000473.1:0-2943 GCA_964636535.1 uncultured Acidobacterium sp.
CATCACCGGCGCTTCCAGCGGTCTCGGCGCCGAATTCGCCCGTCAGCAGGCGACCATGGGCAGTCATCTGATCCTGGTGGCACGCCGCGAGAAACGTCTGCAGCAGCTCAGCCAGGAGATCGCCGCCCAGCATGATGTCCACGTGCACATCATGCCGCTGGATCTGGCTGTGGTGGATGCACCGCAGACGTTGCACCAACGTGTCAGGGACGCCGGCCTGGCGGTGGATGTGCTCATCAACAATGCCGGTTTCGGTCTGTACGGCGAGCATGCGCATATTCCCTGGGAGCAGGAGCGGCAAATGCTGATGCTGGATATCGTGGCCTTGATGCAGCTCACCAAGCTGTTTCTCGGCGACATGCTGCAGCGCGATAAAGGCTACATCCTGCAGCTGAGTTCCATCGGCGCCTATCAACCATCGCCCACCTATGCCGCCTACAGCGCCGCCAAGACCTGCGTGCTGTATTTCGGCGAATCGCTCAATTACGAACTGCGTCACAGCAACGTGAGCTGCACGGTGCTGTCGCCGGGGGTCACCGCCACGGAATTCCTGCAGGTATCCGGCCAGCAGCCCACGCGCTACCAGCGGCTGTTCATGATGCAGAGTCCGGAGGTGGTGCGCATCGGCCTCAAGGCCATGCTGAAGCGCAGACCCAGCGTGGTGGCGGGGAACATGAATGCGCTGGTAGCCTGGTCGAATCGCTGCATACCGCGGCGCTGGTCGGCGGCGCTGACCCACCGGCTCATGACCATGCATTGATGCGGAACTCGCGCGCAGAGATGCTCTGGACGGTCATGTGAAACTGCTGGGGCCCGCTGACTATAAGTCAATGCTCTGGAAGAACGGCCGGGGGACGACCCGTGAATTGGCCGTTTCCCCGGCAGATTCGGCGCTGAACGGTAAACCCTTTGCCTGGCGCGTGAGTATTGCCGACGTGGAAAGCGACTGCGAGTTCTCCACATTTCCCGGTTACGACCGCAGCCTCATACTTACGGAAGGGGCGGGAATGGAACTGGTGTTCGATGCCGCGCCCGCGGTGGAAATCCGGGATCGTTATACGCCGGTGCGTTTCAGCGGCGATTGGCATGCCCGCTGCCGGCTGCTGAACGCCGGAGTGCGGGATTTCAATGTGATGACGGTGCGGGCGCAGCTGTCGCACACCTGTGAGGTGGTGAGGCGGCACCCCTATGCGATTGCCTGGCAGCCGCGCTCCGAGACCCTGATGGTTTACTGCTGCAAGGGCGGAGTGACCCTGAATGGCCTGGATGGCGGACAGCTAGGTGTGGAGGCAGAACACGCATTATTGTTGCAACCGCATGCGGGCGCGGCAGCGAGCGCGTCGCTGCAGATGTCGGGCATGTCAGGGGATGCGGTCGTCTTAGCCATCAGGATTTTCCCGCTGACTCAAGTCCGGCATGGCTGATCCGAAAACCACATACAAAGCTGTGCACGGCATATATATTCCCGGCGGTACCAGGCCAAGGTACCGGATTTTTAACGTCAGCTTTGAACACACCGGCAAGTGTGCGTTTGACCGTAGTTCGACCGTCCATTTTGACCATAGTTTGGCCGCGAGCATGGTTCTCGTCAATTTCAGTCTGTAATCAAATACTTAATGCCTGCTAAGAACCCTCGATGGAGCGTCCCTTCTGACAAGGAATCCCTGATGTCGTCGAGTGCTGTTGAGGCTTCATCCGCGCATGCTTCCTAAGCCGCCAGCGCAGCAGCAATGGCGAGCACAGCAAAGATAGCGACTATGAACTTCGGTTCCCAATACTCGATGAATATGAAATCGAATATCAGCCAGCATGCTGCCGCCATGAAGGTGAGCGAGATGGCCGGCCATCTGCCCAGCAGATCGAACGCCTGCCAGGCCACCAGGAGCCCAAACAAACCGAACAGGACTTGTCCAAGTGCGTAAGCGGTGTTGAGACCATAGAACAGCGTCGCCTCCGGGCCGGGCGCGCGTTTACGGCGCAGGTATTGGGAGACGACGTCGATGAAGAAGTGCATCGTTCCACCGAGCACCAACCAGCCATAAGCGGCATAGATCAGATATCTGTGCATGGCGGTCTCCCTTCAGAAAATCTACGGCTGTCCGTGCAAATGAAGGCTGTATCACTCATTGGGATACGCCATCTTCGTCATCTGTTTGAGCATGAATTGTGGAGCGATTCGGCTCATGGCTTTCAGCACGTTGCTGAGGCCGGGGCGGATCTCCAGCTTGCCCGCTTCTATCCCGGCGAGCGCGTGCTTAGCGAGCATCTTCACGTCCATCCCTTTCTGCCCCTTCAGTTCCTCCGCGAACTCACCCCGGAACAGCGGCGTCTCGACGCCCGGGGGCGCCAGTTCAATCACCGTGACGCTCGTGCCATGGAGTTGCACGCGCAGTGATTGGGAAAACGAATGGATCGCGGCCTTCGTGGCGGAATAGACCGGCGACAGCGGAAAGGGGACGAAGGCCAGGCCGGACGAGACGTTGACGATCAGTGCGCCTTGCCGGGTCTTGAGGTGCGGCAGGAACTGCTGGACCATCCGCACCGGCCCACTCAGGTTGATCTCGATCTCACGCGTAACGTCGGTTAGGTCGCGGTCCTGATTGATATCCAAGTTGCGCATGATCCCCGCGTTGTTGATGAGGGTGTCGAGCCCTGGGAACTGCGCAACTACGCTTTGGCAGAGCTCCGCTATGGCCCCAGGATCACTGACATCGCTCTTGAAGATATGGATGCTAGGTAGCGCTCGTTTGGCGGCGTCGAGCTTTTCCTGGTCGCGGCCAGTAACGATGAGCGTGTTGCCCCGCTGTAGAAGCTGCTTTGCCAGCTCAAGGCCGATGCCGCTCGTTCCACCGGTTATCAGGATGGTTCTTTTCTCTAGTTTCATGGGAGTCTCCTGTGCGCCGGTCAAAGCCGGCAAGGTGAAATGGTGAAAGTCCAAACAAC
>CAZWSD010000474.1:0-2929 GCA_964636535.1 uncultured Acidobacterium sp.
TCAATCAGCGCCTCCACCGCCTCGGCCTCATCCTCGCCCCGAGCCTCCGCCGGAGCCTCCGCCAACGACGCAATCGAGATGAAGAACTGCAGCACCAGAGCCACCGGAACCATCACGTACATAAACGGAAGCAGCACATACCGCCACCGCCGCAGCCACATCCCCTTCGTCCGGCTGAACAGCACAAACGGCAATAGCTGGTTGAAGATCACAATCAGCACCACCACGCTCAGCGCCGTCTGCGCCAGCTCCGCCCCCAGGTGCCCCGGCTCCTCCATCACGTGCACCACCGCCGGCCACGCCATCATTACCAGCAGCGCCGCAAACGTCAACTGCACTAGCAGCACCGCGCAAAGCTGCAGCAGCCCGCGCTTCAGCCCCAGCCGCGGCTCCACGTGCCGCTCCCACGCGTCAATGTTTTCCTGGTATTCCCGGGCCAGAAACCGGCCCATCTCCCTGTACAGTCGCTCTACATACGAGGCAATCGTGTAGATCACCAGCAGAGCGGCAATCACCACGGCGTCCACATAGCTCATGGCTTGCGCCTTCGCGTCTGCGTCGTCTTCTTCACCGGCTCCACCGCTACCCGCTCCGTCAGCCCAGCCTTCAGACCCAGCCTCGCCCGCAGCCGCCGCTCCACCCGAGCCATCGTGCCGTCATCCGTCTCATGGTCATACCCGGCAAGATGCAGCAGCCCGTGCAGCACCAGCACTTTCAGCTCCTCGGCCAGTGCGTGCCCCTGCTCCTTCGCCTGCCCCTCCGCCGTCTCCACTGAAATCGCAACGTCCCCGCCCATCGCCGACGGCACACCCTCCATCGCAACCGCCGGAAACGACAACACATCCGTCGCCTGGTTCTTCCCCCGAAATTCCCGGTTCCACCGCCGTATCTGGCCATCCCCCGTCAGCAGCACCGAAACATCCCCGCGCAGCTTCACCACCGCCTGCGCCTGCTCCACAAACTGCCGCAGCTCCTTCATTCGCAGGCGCCGGGCGAATGCGGCGCGTATCTCGGGTTCCACCAGAATCATCGTTCCAAATAACACAAAGGGAGGGAGCAACGCCCCCTCCCTTATCTCTTATGGTATCGCAACTCTCCAGACCACCTGCGCCCCGCCGTCACTGCGGCTTCGGAACAGCCTTCTCCTGCGCCTCCCCCTCCATCGCCAGCGGAAGCTCCCGCTGCTGCCGCCCAAAGCTGTCATACGCCCGGATAATCCGCTGCACCAGGTGGTGACGCACCACGTCCCCATCCTCAAAGTGAACAAATCCAATGCCGTCCACGCCCTGAAGCACCCCCATCGCCTCCACCAGACCGGACCGTCGCGGATTCGGCAGGTCAATCTGCGTTATATCCCCCGTAATCACCGCCTTCGAGTGATTCCCCAGCCGCGTCAGGAACATCTTCATCTGCTCGCTCGTCGTGTTCTGCGCCTCGTCCATGATGATGAACGCCTCGTTCAGCGTCCGCCCCCGCATAAAAGCCAGCGGCGCTATCTCGATCACGTTGCGCTCCAGCATCTTGTCCACCTTCTCCGGCTCCAGCAGATCGTAGAGCGCGTCATACAACGGCCGCAGATACGGATCCACCTTCTCCTGAAGGCTCCCCGGCAAAAATCCCAGCTTTTCCCCCGCTTCCACCGCGGGCCGCACCAGGATAATCCGGCTCACCTTCTTCGCCAGCAGAGCCGATGCCGCCATCGCCACCGCCAGGTATGTCTTGCCCGTGCCCGCCGGACCAATCCCGAAGACCATGTCGCACTGCTCAATCGACTCCACGTACCGCCGCTGGTTCAGCGACCGCGGCTGCACCATCCGCTTCGTCCCCGCCGAACGCTGACGACCCGTATCCACCAGGCTCCGCAGCGTGATCGTGGGATCAGCCGTCACCAGACTCAGCATCCCGTTCAGCTCGCCGTTCTGCAGATTCACCCCCGCTCGTCGCAACGCCTCAAAATCCGCAAAAATCCGCTCCACACGGCTCACGCTTTCCTCCGGACCCTCCACCACCAGCCCATCGGATTCGAAATCGATACGCACATGGAGCATCGTCTCCATGAGCCTCAGGTTTTCATCGCGGGTCCCAAACAGGGGCTCAAGATTCGGCGTGATTTCCAGCGCTTTTTTCATCAAGCGGGGTCATGACCTCCAGGACCGTCTGCCGCGCAGCCGGCCAGTTGTGTGGTTCGAATGAATGCTTCGGGATTGACGACTTTCCCTCGCGCCGCATCGCTCATCTCGCACAGGACTCGCGCCTGCTGCGCTGCCGGGACCGGGTTGGCATGAGAAAACAATATGCTTAGCCGTCGTTGCGCCCAGAGTAGCCCGACTCCCGCCCACCGTCAATCCATCCGGCTCAAAAAATCTGCCTCCCCCACCCCGGCGCGTACCATTTCTGCCACCCGTCCCACCATCCCAATAAATCCTCACCACTCCCCCGCTTTTGATCACTCCCTGCCCCACCACTCCGTCATCCTATTGGATGAAGAGCATTCTCCCACCGATTCGCACTCCCCCACCATCCTGCACGAGGCACGCCATGACCACTACCGCCACTCCCTCCGCCGCCGCCGCCGGAACCATCACACTCGGCAACCTCACCATACATCGCCTCGGCTACGGAGCCATGCGCCTCACAGGCCCCGGCATCTGGGGACCACCCAAGGACCGCGTCGCCGCTATCGCCACCCTCCGACGCGCCGTCGACCTCGGCGTCAACTTCATCGACACTGCCGACTCCTACGGCCCCTACATCTCCGAGCAACTCATCGCAGACACCCTCCATCCATACCCCGAGGGCCTCCTCATCGCCACCAAGGGCGGATGGGAACGCCCCGGCCCCGGCCAGTGGATCCACAACGCCAGCCCGCGCCACCTCGAACAGGCCGTCCACGGAAGCCTCAACCGACTCCGCCTCGAACGCATCGACC
>CAZWSD010000475.1:0-2925 GCA_964636535.1 uncultured Acidobacterium sp.
TCCACGCTGGAGATATTTTCGCCTTTTATTTGCTGAAAAACCAGTGTGCTTTGCTGCAGGGGAAGTGCAGATTATGCAGGAAGCCTGGGCGGAGCAGGTATGATTTAACTTGCTAGTTACCCCTTAGTGGTGACACTATGACAGCCGGTTCATTTTTCAGCCGTGATCGTATGAGACAGGGAAACTTTGGGCGGTAATTTCGTGTCTTATCGAGTGGAGTACTGTATGTGGTTTATGCACATGCACGATTTGTTGAGTCACATATCGCGCTGGGGCGTATTGGTGCCGGCGTTGCTGGTGTCGGTAGGGTTGGGGCTGCTGGTTGGGTGTTGCATGGGCTGCGTCTGCTCGCCGCGCAAAGAGAAGGACGATCTTTTCCGCCACGAGTCATAGGAGGGTGGCGGCGTTGGCCTTTCGGTGGGCCGGAAACAGCAACGCAGTGAACCGGACCTGAAAAACCCAGCGAGAGCGATCCCCGGGGAGGGGATTTTTGTTTTCGGGCATTGCGAGATGGTTGGCAGCGCGGCTGTTGCCCTGATGGGGTGGTGGTGAACGAGAGCGTTGCCCGGCGCTACTTTGTGCAAGTGAATCCGCTGACGCAGTCGGTGAACGTGAAGCTGCCGGAACCGGGGAAGCCAGCGGGCGCTTCGGCGCCATTCCAGGTGGTGGGCGTGTCTCACAATGTGTTGAACAGCCAGAATTTTACGGGGAACGCGGTGCCGCAGGTGCTGATGTTGCTGTGGTACTTTCCTTGGCCGAATGTGGAATTTGGGGCGCGCACGGCGGTTGATCCGGGAGTTGTGGGCTGCGAAATCCGTTCAGCCGTGGCGGCCAGCGCTCCCGGCATGAAAGTAATGGATGTTTCGTCGATGCGCGCTCTGGCTTCCCGGAAGTTAGTTCTGCCTCGCTTCAGCACCGTTCTGTTCGGCGGGTTTGCGGCCGTGGCGTTGCTGCTGGCAGCGCTGGGGATATATGACGTGATGTCCTTCACGGTGGCGCAGCGGAGGTATGAGGTTGGCATCTGCATGGCGCTGGGCGCGGACAGGAGCGAGGTGGTTGCCATGATGGTCCGCAGCGCGCTGCGAGTGGCGCTGCCGGGCATGGCGGTGGGACCGATGGGTGTTTTCCTGGTGGTAGGAGTGTCGCAGAGCGCGCTGTACGAAGTTGGAGCTGTGGACCTCGTGAGGACTCTGGTTGTGGCCGCCTTGTTGTTTGGGGTGGCTTTGGTGGCGTGTTGGGTGCCGGCTCGGCGGTCGGCGCGGGTGGACCCGATGGTGGTATTGCGCGAGGAGTGATCGCGGGGGCCAGATTTTCCATCCCACTCATGCGCAAAATATACGCGCATGAATGGGGTGCCCGTGCTGGCGCGTATCGGAAAGCGTGACGCAGATTCTATAATCCGGGCGATGACCAAGCCAGAGCATGCAGTGGAAGAACTGGAGCGCCGGAACCGTTTAGCCGAAGAGGGCGGCGGAGTTGAGCGGCGCGAACGGCAGCACAAGGAAGGCAAGCTTTCGGCGCGGGAGCGGATTGAGCTGCTGCTGGACGAAGGTACGTTTGAGGAAACCGACCGGATGGTGATGCACCGGTGCATGGACTTCGGGATGCAGGAGAATCGCGTTCCTGGGGATGGCTTTGTGACCGGCTACGGGCGTGTCGACGGGCGCATGGTGTTTGTGTTTGCGCAGGATTTTACGGTATTTGGCGGGTCGCTGTCGGAGTCGAATGCCGCGAAGATTGTGAAGCTGATGGACATGGCGATGCGGGTGGGCGCGCCGGTGATCGGGCTGAACGATTCTGGCGGCGCGCGGATTCAGGAGGGCGTGGTTTCGCTGGCCGGATACTCGGATATTTTTCTGCGGAATACGCTGTCGAGCGGGGTAATTCCGCAGATTTCAGCGATTCTTGGGCCGTGCGCGGGAGGTGCGGTGTATTCGCCGGCGATTACGGATTTCACGCTGATGGTGGACAAGACGAGCTACATGTTTGTGACGGGTCCGGACGTAATCAAGACGGTGACGCATGAGGACGTGACGAAGGAGAAGCTGGGCGGGGCTTCGACGCACAACGAGATTTCCGGTGTGGCGCATTTTTTGGCGCATGACGACCGGGAATGTCTGGCGATGGTGCGGGAGCTGTTCAGCTTTATGCCGTCGAATAACCTGGATAACCCGCCGCGGCGTGCGTGCACGGACCCGGTGGACCGGGCGGATCGGGAGCTGGATACGCTGGTTCCGGCGGACTCGACGAAGCCGTATGACATGAAGGATGTGATTCACCGGCTGGTGGATGACCGGTATTTCTTTGAGGTGCACGAGCACTACGCGCAGAACATTGTGGTGGGATTTGCGCGGCTGAACGGGCGTACGGTGGGGATTGTGGCCAATCAGCCGGCGGTGCTGGCGGGCGTGTTGGATATTAATGCGAGCGTGAAGGGCGCGCGGTTTGTGCGATTCTGCGATGCGTTTAATATTCCGCTGCTGACGCTGGAAGACGTGCCGGGATTTTTGCCGGGTGTAGGGCAGGAATATGGCGGGATCATTAGGCATGGCGCGAAGCTGCTGTATGCGTTTGCTGAGGCGACGGTGCCGAAGATGACCGTGATTACGCGGAAGGCTTACGGCGGGGCGTATTGCGTGATGAGCTCGAAGCATATCCGGACGGATGTGAACCTGGCGTGGCCTACGGCGGAGATTGCCGTGATGGGTCCTGAGGGCGCGGTGAACGTGGTGTACGGGCGGGAGTTCCAGAAGGTGCTGAAGGAGACGGCCGAGCGCGAAGGACCGCTGAGCGAGGAGCGCAAGGCGGAGGTGCTGCGGGAGATTCGCGCGGAGAAGGTGGAGGAGTTCAAGGACCAGTTTGCGAATCCTTATGTGGCGGCGGAGCGCGGGTATGTGGATGCGGTGATTTATCCGCGGGAGACGC
>CAZWSD010000476.1:0-2923 GCA_964636535.1 uncultured Acidobacterium sp.
ATCACCCAGTCCCAGAAACCAAATCCCAAGGAATGGTACGAGCCCTGCTCCGTCCCCGAACAGGCCGCGCTCGCCCTTCGCTGGACCCTCTCCCAGCGCATCACCGCCGCCATTCCCCCCGGGGACGAACGCTACTTCCCCCTCGCCATGTACGTGGCACAGAACTTCCAGCCCATCACCCCTCAGGAAGAGAAAGCCCTCATCGACAGCGCCTCTGACGCCACACCCATCTTCTCTAAGGCCTGACGCCTGCAACGTACCCCGGACGCATCGAAGGCGCCCACTCGATGGGCGCCTTCTCGCATCGATAGTACAATTCCGAAAATCCTTCACACCGGGCTTTCATGCATCCCTCCCAAATTCCCATCCAGCCATCTTTCGCCCAATCCTTCGCCCACGAGTGGATCGCCGCCTGGAACTCCCGCGACCTCGAACGCATCCTCGCCCACTACGCGCCCGACGTTATCCTCATCTCCCCCGTCGCCCAGCGCCTGCTGCAAGGCGATGGCTCAGTACGCGGCATCGACGCCCTGCGCCACTACTTCACCCGTGGCCTCCAGGCCTACCCAGACGTCCGCTTCGAACTTCTCGACGTCCTCTCCGGCATCGAAACCATCGTCCTCTACTACCGCAACCAGCACCGCGACGGCAAAACCGCGGAAGTCATGCTCCTAAACCCCGATGGCAAAGTCGCCCGCGTCTGGGCCAACTACAACCAATGAACCATTCCCATCCCGGGTTGCCGACGCTCGGCCGCGCCGCCTGACTAAAATCAACTCATGAAGCCAAGCCACCTCATCTTCCCTCTGGCCGCTTTCCTCTTCGCACCCATCCCCACCGCGCGCGCCCTTCCCGCCTCACCGCCGCCTTGCAAGCCTTACCAGCTCTCCTTCAACACCGACAACGAAAGCGGTGCCTTCAACGGCATGTCCCACTCCGGAACCCTCCTCGTCCTCCGCAATCTTGGCCCCAACGCCTGCACCGTCGCCGCCCGCCCCCTCGTCGTCTTTCAGGACGCTTCCCATCACACCCTCCCCACCACGCTCCAACTCCCGCGCGGCATGCACCCCGGTCCGGTCATCCTCCCCGTCGTCATCCCCACCGGAGCCGAACTCACCTCCCGCATGCGCTGGGTCTCCAGCGACGCCTACGACGCCCACAACGGAATCGCCCCCGCCTACATCACCCTCCACATCGCCGGCCATACGTTCACCCGCAAATTCTCCGGACAACTCTTCGGAGCTGCCGGCAAACACCCCTCCTACACCGCCACCCTCTTCCGCCGCGACCCTCCCTGGCCCCCACCCGCCAAAACCAAAGCCCCTCCCTCAAAACACCTCTCCTGCAGTCGGCCCGCACCCGCCGTCACCGCGCCCTCCTAGCCCGGCACAACAGCCTTCACGCCTTCCGCGCCTGCCCGCCGCCAGCCTCCATGCTCCGCCACGTAAGCGCCGACTGCAGCACCAGCGCCAGCGCTATCAGCAAAATGTATCCCTCGGGATTCGCTCCCGTCACCACGCCCGCCAGCACCTTGCCCGCCAGCCACAAAATCCCCACCGTTCCCACCCGCGCCACATGCCGCAGCCACCGGAACCGGAATGCCAACCCCGCCAGCGTCAACATCGCCTCTGCCAGGATCAAGCCCGCAATCCCCATCTCCCCCACATAGCCCGGATGCCGCAGCCGCAAATCCATCCCTCCCAGCCACAGCGCGCAAAGCGCCGTGAACAGGCACAGCACCGACAGCACCGGCCTCTGCTCCCACGCCCCCATCACGCACCTCGGTACAAAACTCACAATCTGCCTCGCATACCACAGCCACGCGCGAAACGCGCCCAGCTCCTCCACCTTTGCCTGCACCTCCTCCAGCAAATCGCCCACCACAGTCTCCCGGTCCCGCTCCGGCAGCAGTCCTTTCAGCAATCGCTCCAAACAACCGTCCCGTTCGGCGTCCTTCATCCCATTCCCTCCAGAACCTCCCGCTGTCCCTGCCACATCCTCTCCAGCGTCCGGCGCGTCTCCCTCAGCGCCGCCGCACCCTCCGCCGTCAGCCGGTAATACCGCCGCGCCCGTCCACCTCGCGCCGCGGTACCCGGCTCCAGCCGCGAACTCACATACCCATCCCGCTCCACGCGATCCAGCGTCGCATACACCGCGCCCGCCGCCACGCTCTTGACCTCCCGCATCCCCTCCTGCACCGCCCGCAGAATCGCTCGCCCGTACGCATCCTCTCCCAGGCCCGACACCGCCAGCAGCACCATCTGCTCAAATGTGCCCAACAATTCCGCCATACACCTACATTGTAGGCATATACCCGTCCAGCTTGTCAACCCAGGGCCACACCCCGCCCAGGGCGTCACCACCCCTCTGCCCGATCTACGACCGCCGGCCCTGAATCTGCGTCAAGTACCTCACCGACTTGCAAGCCGCGCCTTCCTCTTGCCACACCTTCTGATAGAACGCACAGCCCATGCAGCTCGCCAGCTTTTGAGCAAATGTACCCTGCACCCTGCCGCCGCACATCGTCCCTGTCAGCGCCCAGCAGATTCTCCCACCGTTCCTCCCGCCATTGGCGCCCCCCGCTTCCGTGCTCACCCCCGCGGGACACACCCCCAGATCGGCCACCTTTGCCCCGCCCGGCTCTCGGCCGCACTGCTTCACTTCCCAGCAATTCTTCTTCGAATCCATGGTTTTTGCCCTCTACCCCAACATCGGCAGACACGCAGGACACGTTAAAGGCACTCAAGGATAACCGTCGCCCCGGCGCCAGACCCTCCCATCCTCGTTGCCGGATATTAGCCCCAAATCCGCTAAAATAGAATTAGAGAACCAGGGAAACGGGGCAGGCCATGCAACCTGCCCCGTTTTCATTTCGAGACCCCGCGGCGGCCCCTGTACTACGAATAAATCGCCCATCCATACG
>CAZWSD010000477.1:0-2905 GCA_964636535.1 uncultured Acidobacterium sp.
CCGGAATCACGGTCATCAGCATCGTTGATGGCAGTGGGTAACGCCCGCTTGGAACGTAACACCCCACCGAATCCAGCGGTATTACTCTCTGCCCCACCGTCAAACCGGGTCCGTTCTCCACGGTGAAGTCCCTGGGACGCTGCCTCTCGGCAAATCGACGGATGTTGTTGGCCGCAAACTTCATCGCTGCCCGCAGCGCTGGCGATGTCTCCTGCCACGCCGCCTCCATCTCTTCGAATCCGATCTCAAGAGGCTCGGTCGCTGGCACGCCGTCGAGCTTCGCGCGATGGCGCAAAAGGGCGGCATCGCCACCCTTTCGAACGCTTGCAACAATGCGCTTGGCAACAGGCGTCACTCGCTCATAACTTGCATTGCTGCGGTTCAGCACGCGCGCCAGCAACGCCTCCGCCTCGGTCGAGTTGCGCCCTTTCATGCTCAGTACGCGCATGACTACAGCACCACCTTGTTCAGTGGATATTCGACAATGCCGGTTGCTCCAACAGCCTTAAGTTTGGGAATCACATCGCGAACAACGCTCTCTTCGAGGATCGTATTCACTGCAACCCAGTCGGAATTGCTGAGGTCGGATACAGTCGGTGAGTTCAATGCCGGCAATACGGATAGCACCTGCGGCAAACTATTTTTCGCCACATTGAGCATGAGCCCAACCTGCCCTTGGGCGGCAATCGCCCCGCGCAACATTAGTGCCAGCGTTTCGATCTTGCCGCGCTTCCACTCATCGGCGCACGCACTACGATTCGCAATCAGGCGGGTCTCGCTTTCCATCACCGTGTCGATGATACGCAGGCGATTGGCCCGCAACGAACTGCCGGTTTCCGTAACCTCCACGATGGCGTCTGCCAGCGTCGGCGGCTTCACTTCCGTCGCTCCCCAGCTGAACTCCACGTGAACAGGGACATTCTTCGCGGCAAAATAGCGCTTCGTTACTTCCACCAGCTCGGTGGCAATAATCTGCCCGCCCAGATCTTCGGCCTTCTGATAAGGCGAATCCTCCGGCACAGCCAGGACCCAGCGCACCTTCTTGCGGCTCTGTTTCGCGTAAACAAGGCTAGTTATGCTCTCAACCTCAAGCCCGCTTTCAACCACCCAATCGATGCCCGTCAATCCGGCGTCCAGCACTCCGTGATTGACGTAGCGCGCCATCTCCTGGGCGCGGATCAGCATGCATTCGATCTCCGGATCATCGATGCTCGGGAAATACGACCTGCCGTTCGCATAGATGTGCCACCCCGCGCGCTCGAATAACGCAATCGTCGCATCCTGCAGACTTCCCTTTGGAATTCCCAGCCGCAGTTTGTTCGCCATTAGCGCACCTCCTGATTACCGGATAGGGCGATCGGCCGGGTGAAGCAGCTCACTGTACCTTCGTGGCAAACCAACCCATCCCCTTCCACCTCAACACGGAAAAGCAATGTGTCGTTGTCGCAGTCTGTCGCAGCTTCGACAACTCGCAGGCGATTGCCACTGCTTTCGCCCTTCATCCAGAGCTTCTGGCGAGTGCGGCTCCAGAACGTTACATAGCCGGTTTCAAGTGTCTTCTTGTAGCTCACTTCATTCAGAAAACCAACCATCAGCACCTGCCCGGTGCGGGCATCCTGTACGATCCCCGGTACCAGGCCCTCCATCTTTCCAAAATCAATCGTGGCGTCCGTCATTCTCATATCCTTTTCTGCATTTTCACGGGGTATGACGCAAAAAGCCCGCAGGCTTCTGCGCCGGCGGGCTTTTCAAACTTTCGATCTGGGTCTTCAGCTATCTCGATCCAGACAAATCCGCCGGCACACTCGTCGCGTGGTGATGATGATGGCGATGATGGTGGCGAATCTGCATTCTGTTATGAACATATCGGGCTATCTGCAAGCTGTCAACCATGGCTATAGCCCGCCCTGCTCAGTTTGCCAGCCGCCAAACCCCCGTCAATGGACTCGATTCTTTCAGGACCGGAAGCCATCCGGCTGTGATTCAATACTGCGTGTGAGCCATTCTTTCCAGGTAGGATCCGTAACCGTAGGCGGTGACGAGCTGTTTCTCATCGCGGGCCCGTGCGTCATCGAATCCGAAACGCACGCTCGCAAAATGGCTGACGCCATCCAGCGCATCACCTCTGACCTCGGTATCCCGTACATTTTTAAAGCATCCTATGACAAGGCCAATCGCACCTCGGTTACCAGCTTTCGCGGACCGGGCCTGAAAGATGGTGCGGCAATTCTGGGCCGCATCGCGCGCGAAAATGGCCTCCCAGTCCTCACCGACGTGCATGACCCTGCCCACTGCCCCATCGCCGCCGAGCAGGTGGACATCCTGCAGATCCCAGCATTTCTCTGTCGCCAGACAGACCTCCTGCTGGCGGCGGCGAACACTGGTCGCTCCGTGAATGTAAAGAAGGGCCAGTTCGTTGCGCCTTGGGACATGAAGCACGCAGCAGGAAAACTGGACTCGACGGGGAACCGGCGTTACTTCTTCACCGAAAGAGGAGCCAGCTTCGGCTACAACAACCTGGTTGTGGACATGCGCTCTTTGCCCATCATGCGCAACCTGGCTCCAGTGGTGTTTGACGCCACACATTCGGTGCAAACTCCCTCTGCCGCCAATGGCGTATCCGGCGGACAACCGGAATTTATTCCCGTCCTGTCGCGGGGGGCTGTGGCCGCGCGCGTGGACGGGCTGTTTCTGGAGGTCCACGACAATCCCTCTGAAGCAAAGTCAGATGGCGCAAATGCGCTCCGTCTGGATCTGCTGAAACCCTTGCTGGAAAACCTGCTGGCGATCCATAGTGCGGCACGTCCGGCTCAGAGGCCCTAAAATCGTTGACAACCCCACCTTTGCTGGGGCGCTCCAACCGTGTATCGTGAAAGCTTCGAGGCTATTTGAAGAGGTTCAGGAA
>CAZWSD010000478.1:0-2903 GCA_964636535.1 uncultured Acidobacterium sp.
GGGCGGAGCGGAGGGCCTGCCAGCAACAACGGACGCCGATCTCCGCGCTGCCCTCAGTTGGGTTGGTTGCTTTCCGGCACCGAGCCCCGATTCTTTTTAGCCTCCTCCATGCGGTAGCTGGGGATGTTCAGTTCCACGATGACCGAGTGATGCACCAGCCGGTCGATGGCTGCCGCCGTGGTCATCGGATCTTTGAAGATCCCCTCCCATTTCGAGAAGGCAAGATTGCTGGTCAACAGCACGCTGCCGCGTTCGTATCGCTCGGCCAGCAGCGTGAACAGCACCTCCATCTCCTCGCGGCTTTGCTGAACGTAACCCATCTCATCGATGATCAGTCCGTCATGTCGGGCCAGCTTCTTGATCTCTTTGCTCAGCCGCAGATCGCGCTTGGCCGCCAGCAGATCCTGCACCAGCAGAGAGCAACTGGTGTACTTCATCCTGCGTCCTTGCGCGATCAGTTCATGGGCCAGTGCGCAGAGCAAGTGGCTCTTGCCCGCGCCTGGATTCCCGAACAGAAGCAAGTTCTCCTTCCGATCGAGAAAGCTGCCGTCCACCAGCGCCTTCAGTTGTCGCCCGGCCTTGACGGGTAAACGCTTCAGGTCGAAGTTCGCCATTGTCTTCTCCCGTGGCAGTCCCGATTCGCGCAATAGCGCGGCGATGCGATTGCGCCGCCGCGACTCGCACTCCCGCTCCGTCAGTTGAAGCAGATACTGTTCATAACTGAGAGTCTCTTTCTCGGCCTGCTGCGCGGCCTGCTCGAAGCACTCGCGCATGGCCGGAAGATGCAGTTCTTTCAGATTTTCCGTCAACGCCGTTCTGATCTGAGGGGCCGCGCTCATTGCAGCACCTCCGGCGTACTGAATAGCTGATCGAAGACTCGCAGATCCACCGCTGCCACCTCGACATCGCGAACGGTCGTGTTGTGCTCGGCTCCCAGCATGGCCTCGATCACCGCAGCGCTGATCTGCTCCTCGCCTGGTCCCAACAGAACAAGCAGAGCCGCGTCGACTCCGACCTCGCTGTTCTTGGCAGCCAACTCCAGGATCTTCAGGTACTCCTTGCTGCCCCGATATCGGCCAAGCTGCTCCTCAAGAAGGTCGAAGGTCATGCGGAACCGGCTGGTTGGGAACAACTCGTCGCGGTACCGATAGTGCTCGAAAGCCCCCGGCTTGCGCACCAGCCAGTCGATGATGTGCCGGTAATCCACGCGATGCTTCTGCCGCCCGCGCAAGCGTGGCATCTCGGCCACCTTCTTCTGCCCATACCAGACCTCCACATGGTCCATGAACAGCCGCGCCTCCACTGGCTCGCCAATCAACCGGCTCGGCACCGAGTACGCATTGCGGTCCACATAGATCAGGCTGCCCGAGTCCACCTTGACCCGCTCGCGCCGGGCCGATTCCATGCGCCGCTCCGGCAACTCCCGCATCGCTGCCATCTCTTCGGCAAGCCGCTGCTTGCGCCCGGCGTTCAACCGCTCCAACATCGCCGCGAGGAACGATTTATACGCATCCACACTGGCGAAATCCACACTGCCGCGCAGCATCAACTCCTGCGCCACGGCACGCTTGAAGCGATGGTGACGCTGCTCCACATCGCCGTTCTCGTTGCCATGCCCGGCCTGCGTCTTCTCGCTTTCCAGGCCGTAGCAACGCATCAGGCCCTGGTAACGATCCGTGAACTCGGCCGGATCGCTCATGTTGTTGACCGCCGTCGAAAGCCGGTCGGTGCGATGGCGTTGCGGTACTTTGCCTAGCCCCCACAGCGCCTTCTGCAGCCCTTCGCTCAGACTCTCGAAGCTCTCTGAAAAGCACACCGTTGCTGCCTCCCAGTTCGAGTACGTCAGCACGAAGTGATAGAGCAGGTGCGGAAAACTCTGCCCCTGGATGGTCACGCCCAACTCTTCCATATGCGTGAAGTCCGACGCTCCCAGCCGACCCGGTGGATGCTGTTGCGCAAAGAACACCTCACGGGCCGGACCCGCAGTGGCACGCCACACCTTCACCCGCCGCTGCAACGTGCGCAACTGTCCGTCCTGAAAGCGACCGGGGTCCTGTCGCTGCAAAAACTCGAACACCGTCTTGGCCTCCAGCCCGGCGTTGTCTTCAAATAACCTCTGCACATCGCCCCAGACATCGAGGAACGGATCTGGACGTGTCCGCCCCCGCACCGCCGCTGGCAACTCGCTCGGCAACCGGCCCACGCGCCGGTACTTCCGCGCCGTCTTCGCGTCCATCCCCGCCTTGGACGCCGCAATCTCCTGGTTTTCCTCTGTCTTTATCAACGCAAACAACCTCCGAACCTGCCTGTCTGTGACCAATACGCCTCCGCTCCGATGAACCGGAATACGCTTGGCCTAATTGTCGTTGGATCGGGAATTTTGTTTGTCGTCGCTCGGTATTTTTAATTGTCGCCCGTCACTCACATCTGACAACTACCTGAGTTCGCCACAAAACAAGTCTTGGAGTGTCAGGTTATTGGACGAAGCGTGAAATTCCTTCCGTCCTCCAGCATTTTTCCTGCTGTCAAGACAGCTTTTCCAGGTCGCGACAGCTTGGCATCGCAACGGCCGGAATCAGTCCCGAAGGCGGCCAGTCCGCCGGAGATCTTGCCCATTCTCGATTAGGTTTGGAGCTCATTCGGAAAATCAGTTCTCCGCCGGCCACGATCTCGCTATGTGCAAGCCACGACCGAGTCAGTGCTCTGCCATTCAGTTGCGCTTCCTGAATGTAAAAGTTTGTCGGCGAATTATTTTCCGCAACGACAGTCAATACCCTTCCACTTTGCCCATTCCGAATATTGCAGCGTTGCACCATCGGGCTGCCGATCACATAGACTCCGTTCGCCGCATTGACTGGATAGACAGGCTGCGGAAAAACTCTCGATTTTGCGATAGTTGCGGT
>CAZWSD010000479.1:0-2888 GCA_964636535.1 uncultured Acidobacterium sp.
CGGCAACGGCGCATCCATGGCCGCGCGCTCCCATCCCTTTCACTTCAACCCGCCCCCACATTGCCCCGGACCATGGCAAAAAATCGTCCTCACCGTCCATTTCTCCATCCCCGCAGGGCGCCAGTATGACCGCACCGTCGCCATCTGGCTCGGCGGCGTCAACCTCTACTTCGCCACCACCATGGAACCCCAGCCCGGACAGCCCCAGCACTGGCAAGCCGCACGCGACCTCACAGACTTGAGCGCACTCTTCCGCAAACCCCATTCCGGCCGCGTCATCCTCAATAACTGGATCAGCCCCACCACCAACCAGCCCATCTACGTCACCGCCCGCCTCCTCTTTTATCCGCTCCGGCCAGGCCAAACCGCGCCCCCCGTCCCCACCCTCGTCTACCCCATGAGCAGGCCGCCCGCTCAACAGCAAAAGGCCCTCAACAACCCCGACGATCTCCTCTCCCGCACCTTCACCTTCCCCCGCAACATCCGCCGCGTATGGCTCGACCTCATCGCCCAAAGCCAAGCACACGATGAACGCTGGTACACCTGCGTCGACAAAAATTTCCTGCCCCAAACCCGCCCCTACTCCCTCGAAGCCTTCGAAGCCTGCGACGGCGGAAGCTTCCGCGCCGTCGAGGTCCTCATCGACGGCCAACCCGCCGGCCTCGCTCCCGTCTATCCCTGGATCTTCGCCGGCGGCATCGACCCCCACCTCTGGCTCCCCACTCCCGGCATCCAGACCCTCAACTTCATCCCCTTCCGCGTCGACCTCACTCCCTTCGCCGCACTCCTCGACAATGGAAAGCCCCACACCCTCGCCGTCCGCGTCCTCGGCGCCCACCACTTCTTCAACCTCGCCGCCAACCTGCTTCTCTACCAGGACCACCACGCCGCCCAACTCACCGGCAAGCTGCTCCAGAACACACTCAGCCCATACCAGCCCGCCGGCCTCTCCCTCCAAAGCACCCTCCACACCAATCCCGCCGGACGTGCCGTCGGCGCACTCCAGACCCGCATGGCCCAGTCCTACCTCATCCGCGGTCAACTCCATACCCCGCGCGGCAGCATCGTCACCACCGTCCGCTATAACCAGATCTTCCGCAACCTCCAGACCTTCACCCGCCCCGGCCCGGAACGCTATAACGAAACCATCCACCAGATCTCCACCGTCTCCATCCAGATCCGCCGCACTCTCAACCACCACCCCCTCAGCACCCTCTCCTTCACACAGAATGATCCCTTCTCCCTCCACAGCCACAAAACCATGATCACCACAGGCCAGAACTTCACCGCCAACGTCGCCGTCCACCAGGGCCACGAAATCACCCTCCACACCACCTCCGCCTCAGCCTCCCCCTATAGCGCCCGCCTCGACGAAAGCCTCACCACCCGCGACCGCGCCTACGGCAAAACCATCTCGCCCCCCCTCAACCGCTCCACCTTCCACCATCACCAGTCCGGTCATGAAACCGTTACCTTCCGCGACTCCCTCGGAAGCTGCTACCAGGCCGCCATCACCTCGCGCCATGAGCGCCTCACCACCGTCCAGCAAGGAATAGGCTGCCCCCACAACAAAACCCGCCTTCGCAGCCAATCCCGCCCCGGCAATCCATGGCTCCTGCCCCTCTACCCCTGACCAATCTCCAACCCCGACCACCACAACCCACCCGGCCCCGATGCCGCTTTTCCCACAGTCCCCACAACCTTCCACAACTCTTCCCCAAAAATCGACGCAATTCTCCCACATTCCCCCCTTGTCCACCCTCCCCGATCAGGCCTAACCTCAAAACATGAACCGGGATGCCCATCCCGCGGCGTCCAAAAGGCCCCGCAAATTGGCTCGCCCGCCATTCTCCACAGGCCTTTCCTCGGATTTACCCTCCTGCGTCCCCTTCTGCCCACTAAATACAATATCTTGTGGTTCTCAGTTGACATCAACAACCAATAGAGCTAACTTCCCACATGCGGCCCTTTTTTACCCCAGCTTCAGACCTCCGCTAAATCGTCACAACGGAGGCAGGCCTGGCCGCCCGTTGAAGTTCTTTCCAAAGCATTTTGCCTTGGCGCAGACCATACTCTGTGACCCCTCGACCGCTTTTGCTGGCCGACAAAACAAAGTTCCCTTCCTGAGAGGAGTCCCCCCAAAATGGCTGATGTAAAGACCAGTCCCGCCTCCGCAGCGCAGAAAAGCGCCCCAGCAAGCCCGTCCGCCTCTTCCGCCGCCCTCCGTTTCCGCCGCCTTTTCACCCGCAACGGCGTCTCCCCCTTCAGCGATGTCCAGTGGGAGTCCCGCACCGCCTCCATCACCGACGCCGCCGGCAAATCCATCTTCGAGCAGAAAAACGTAGAAACCCCCGTCGACTGGTCCATGACCGCCACCAACATCGTCGCCAGCAAGTACCTCCACGGGCCCATGAACACCCCCGAGCGCGAAACCGGTGTCCGCCAGCTCATCTCCCGCGTTGCAGAAACCGTCCGCGACTGGGGCATCCGCGACGGCTACTTCGCCTCTCCAGATGACGCCGCCGTCTTCTTCGACGAGCTCACCCACCTCCTCGTCACGCAAAAGGTCGCCTTCAACTCTCCCGTCTGGTTCAACGTCGGTTGCGACCGCCTCGAGCCCAACTCCGACGCACAAAACTGGCACTGGAATCCCCACACCTGCGCCGTCGAGTTCTCCGTCACTGGCTACCGCAACCCACAGTGCTCCGCTTGCTTTATCAACGCCGTCGACGACTCGCTCGACTCCATCCTCACCCTCGCCAAAACCGAGGGCATGCTATTCAAGTGGGGCTCCGGCACCGGCAGCAACCTCTCCGCCATCCGCGGGTCCATGGAACACCTTTCCGGCGGCGGTACCGCCTCCGGCCCGCTCTCCTTCATGCGCGGCT
>CAZWSD010000480.1:0-2877 GCA_964636535.1 uncultured Acidobacterium sp.
CCCCGACCGCTACATCCGCGAGCGCGGCGTCAAGGCCTATATGGAAGCCCTCCGCGGCGCGCGCCGCCACGAGGACTACCTCATCGAGCGCGCCCGCACCCTCTTCCCGCCGCGCTCACCCGAGGCCAAGGTCAAAGCCCTCAACTACCTCATGCCCCACATCCGCCGCGTTCCCAACCGCATCGCCCGCGACCAGTTCGCCACCGACGCCGCCCAGGCCCTCGGCATCGACTCATCCCTCCTCCGCGCCGAACTCAAAGAAGCCGCCGCCAAGCGCCGCGACTTCATCTCCACCGCCCAGGCCTACCCCCTCACCCGCGCCGAGCAAATCCTCCTCATGGCCTTCGCCGCGCCCCACTCCAATGAGGCGCACGTCGCCGCAGAAAAGGCTCTCGCCCAGCACGCCTCTGACTTCGCCCGCGTCCGCGAAGACGTCACGGAAATCATCTCCCTCCTCCGCAATCGCCCCCACGGCACAGACCCGCTCGCCGCCATCGACGACCCGCAAAAGAAGCAGCTCCTCGCCAGCCTCTTCGTCTCCGTCCACGACGCCGAGCCCACCCCCGCCGAAGTGGAAGAAACCGTCCTCGCCATCCGCCGCATCGCTCTCCAGCAGCAGCAGCGCGAACTCCGCGCCGCCATCGCCGAAGCCGAACGAGCAGGCCGCATCGAAGAAGCCCTCCAACTCACCCGCGACTCCCAGCAAATCGCCGTCCGCCTTCGTGAACTCGCTTAGCCGCGCACACAACGCCCCCGATTTCCACCTCCAACCAGCCCACCCACACCTGCCATACTGGACAAGTGATGCCCGACCCTGCTCCCACCGCAATCCGCCCGGCAACCACCTGCCCGATCTGTGACGGCATGGGCATGCGCATCATTCGCCGGCCGGACGGCAGCTCCGCGGCCGAACCCTGCCGCTGTCAGCTCGCCCGCCGCATCGAACGCATGGTCCACCGCGCCCACATCCCCACACGCTACGAGCACTGCACCCTCGAAAGCTACGATCGCATGCCCTCTGCGGATCCATCACAGAAAATCGCCTACATTCGCGCTCAGGCATTCGTCGACGGCTATCCCGCCACCACAGAAGGCAAGGGTCTGCTGTTCACAGGCAATGTCGGCGTTGGCAAAACCCACCTCGCCATCGGAATCCTCATCGCCCTCATCCGCGAAAAAGGCGTCCACGGCCTCTTCTGCGACTACCGCGAGCTCCTCAAGGAAATCCAGAACTCCTACAACTCGCAGTCCAGAACCACCGAGCTCCAGATCCTCCGTCCCGTCTTCGACGCCGAAGTCCTCGTCCTCGACGAGCTCGGAGCCGCCAAGCCCACCGATTGGGTCTGGGACACCGTCGCCCTCATCCTCAACACCCGCTACAAGGACAAGCGCACCACCATCATCACCACCAACTTCCCCGATCTCCCCCCCGGAGATGCCGCAAACGCAGGAAATAACGCCGAACGCGCCATGCGCGCTGAGACCCTCGGAGACCGCATCGGCGAACCCATGCGATCCCGCCTCTCGGAAATGTGCGTCACCATGTCGATGCGCGGCGAAGACTTCCGCCAAACCATCCGCAAAGCCCGCTTCAGCTGACTCGATAATCCCTGAACAACCTTTCATCCTGTCATCCTGGGGTGTGCTCGCGTCAAGGGAACGACGGCAGAACCTGCGGGTCCCCCTAACCGGACGCCCATATCCAGAAAAGGTGCGGGCTCGCATCCGAGAAGGCGGAAAGGCCGGAAACTGTTCTTCAAAATGCGATGCTGAAAAGAGGCAAATCTGAAAGGACAGCCCTTAGCTGCCTTATAGGTTGACATCCCCCGTGCACCGGGCGAAGCAGACCATGAGCTCTTGAATCCACACCATCCCCACAAAAGCAAAAGGTCGCGAAGGCCTATGTGCAAATCCTGGCTCGCTCACTTATCCGAAGCAGATTGCAAGCCATAGATCTGCCGCAGCATCCCCGAGCCGTCGATCCAGTTCACCAGCGTCTGCTTCACGCCACGCCTCCTGCGGCCATGCGGGGAATCAGGGCCTTCAGAAGCCCGTGCATCCGCGTCTCCACCCGTCTGCCAGTCTCCAACACCTCTTCATGGCTCAATGGTGATCCTTGGAGCCCAGCCGCGAGGTTGCTCACGCAGGAGATCCCAAGCACTTCCATCCCCAGGTGGCGTGCCGCAATCGTCTCAATCACCGTGGACATCCCGATCAGGTCCGCGCCCAAGGTCCGGAATGCCCGTATTTCGGCCGGTGTCTCAAAACTCGGCCCCAAGACGGTCAGGTAGACGCCCTCCTTCATGACAAAGCCCTGAGATTTCGCCACCTCCTGGGCCATCGCCCGTAGCCGCGGTGAATAGGCCTCCGTCATATCGACGAAGCGCGGCCCAAATCGTTCGTCATTCGGCCCCACCAGCGGATTCTGCCCGCTCAGATTGATATGATCGGCGATCAGCACCAGATCCCCTTGATGCAAGCCCTCTCGTATCCCGCCCGCCGCGTTCGTCAGGATCACCTTCTCCACCCCGATCTGACGCAACATCCGAAGCGGAAAAACCACCTGTGCCGCCTTGACCCCTTCGTAGGCGTGCACGCGCCCCTGCATCACCGCCGCCGGCGTCCCTTCGACGGTGCCGATGGTCATCTGCCCGCCGTGCCCGTAGACCGTCGAAATGGGAAAGTGAGGAATCTCTGAGAACCGCAGATGTTTCGCCTCCTTCAGCGAATCGCTGAAGGCTCCCAGCCCAGAACCCAACACCACCGCGACCCGCGGCTGCAGCTTCGTTCTTCCGCGAACGTATGCCGCCGCTTCCACCGCCTCAGAAAACGCGCAAATGCTCATCGTCTCTACCTCAAAAAAAGACTCACAATCGA